>NZ_JASATI010000018.1:0-91632 GCF_038440225.1 Hydrogenophaga sp. OTU3427
TCGGGAGGCCGTCAAGTTCAAGCTGTCGGTCGCCAGGAAGGCGACGAAATCCAAGCCCGATCAGGCGGTAGTCGACGCGGCCATTCGCGACATGTTCACGCTCATCGAACAGACGATACGGTTCAAGCTCGTCCAGTGGGCGAAAGCCTACGTCGATCTCCTTAAATACGCCCTTGAAGCAGAGGGGCGGCCTGAAATGGTTCCGCTGGTCTACGACTTTTCACTCGCCCTCGAGCTGGGGGTCTCCACGACAACGGGCAGGTCTCTCGTCGAGTTCGGCTTGTCGCGCATCACAGCTTCTGCGATTGCCGGCTTGATTACCGACTCGTCCCTGACACCAGACAAGGTGAAAGCATGGATTCGCTCGCAACCGGAGGAAATGCTGTCACAACTATCCAGCCTCATCGTCGCTGAGCTGCGTGCCAAGGAATTGCTGTCCATGGAGGCGGCGGACGACGCCGTTCCTCCCGTTTGAACAAGAGCTTGGAGCTGCTCGCGCGGGCTATCAGTCTTGAATTTTGACCATCGGGAAGGCCGTGGAAAAATCCCCCAGGAGCAGGGCTCGCCGCCTAACGCTGAGTCCTGGTTCTAGCCGCCTCGGCCTCGAGATCCTCAAGCGTGAATGAGCGCGGCTCATCCGAGTCGGCATCCAGAAAGGCGTCGGTCACAAGGAAGCCTTCACCCAGCTCGTTCAACGAAAGTACCAGGCTGTAACGCTCAATTTCGCCGTCTTCGTACACCGGCACGAAGTAGTCGCGCTCAGGGTGGGCATCCTCATCCCACGGCTCTTCCGAATTCTCGTTGTACGCATCCTCGTTCATCGAGAACTCGGCCCATGGAAAGAGGTGTTCGAGCATGCCTTCAATGCCGGTGCCAGGCATGTAGGTCATCGGCAGCACCTCGGACTCCTCAAAGCATGACAGAGTGACCTGATACCGCGGAAGAGATTTGTTGACCCAGTCGTCGAATTCGACGACGACCTGATCCCCGTCGGCAATGCGCTCCATCCAGCGGCGGTCGACGCGAAGCTTGTTCAACCGCCTGACATACGGCTCAGGCTGAAGAATCTCGGATAGCAGGCGAAGCGTGCGCTCGGGGTCATCAAACGAATGGGCTTTAGGAACAACGACCTTCCATCCCTTCCCCGTGCTCACAGCTGTCTGCTTCGAGATGTGCTGCCAATACATCTGCTGCGTCTCGGGATGAAATAGCACCACGACGACGGGCATAGAGTGCTCCGTCCAGTATCGGATGTGCTTCTCGTCCGAGGGGAACGGTACTGAGTCATCCGTCTCGTTCGAGAAATAGCTCTTTCCAGCTTTGATTTGAAGTGCAATTAGCTCGCCGGTAGGAGCGCCCCCGCGAACTATTTCAACGTGCGCATCAATGCCCCAATCGTGGGTGAACTGTTCGCGGAAGTACCAGCCATTCTTGGCGAAGAACGCAGCCAGCGCAGCTACGCCTTGGCGCTCGGTCAGTCCTGTATCCATGCTGTTGTCTCAGTGTTCGAAGTTCAGCTGCACACGATGGTCGAGTACCGCACAAGCTCGCAGAACATGCAGGCTGGCCTGCACCAGCTTCTCATTGCGGCCGGGCTCCTGTTCGCCGTCTGGCAGGTACTTCCCACCATGGAACAAGTTATTCCTGACGGTGCGAACCATGCGAATTCCCTGCTGCGTCGGCGCTTGCTTGGGGTCGATTTTCTGATCGGCGAAGCCGAGCTGGTCGCCCAGCAGGACATGCTTGCGAGGCGGGGAATGCAGCAAATAGTTCTGGGCCTCGACAACGTCTGCGTCGGCAATCGCCATGAAGGCTGCGTTGACGCTGTTGGCGAAGGCGTCCCAGTTTGGGTCTACGCCTTTGTCGTTGCCGACGGCGAAGCCCCCTACTTTCAGCGCGTACTCCATGCGAGAGAACACTGCCAAGAACTCGACGGCCAGTTCCGGGTCGAAATGGAGATGGCGAAACATGTCTTGCATGGTGCTCCTCAGGTCGGCTTCTTCGGCAGCAGGCTGGCCTCGCTGGTCGACGCCCAATCATCCATTGACCGCGCAATCTCGTGCCAGCGCTCATGGAGGGCGGGCAACGTCTCCGGCAGGCTCCACGGTTGATCCAGGTGCTCCAGGACGTCAAACTGCGGCGTTGCGACCACTGAACCGAAGCCGCCCTCGGCCAGGAGATTCCAGGATACGAGCTGGCACACACGCACGATGATGCCCAGGGCCTCGTCAATATCGTTGTAGGTCGCCACGGGAACGGCCGGTGCGTCGGCGGCGAGGCGCTCAGCATGGGCGACTGTCTTGTCGACCATCGTGCACACCTTCTCGATGGTCGGATGCTTCAGTTGAGCGCGCAGGTTCGCGAGCAGCGACCCGTCGATGCGGTCCAGGGGCTTGCGTGCCCGCGGGTAGCCGCAGACAGCGTCAAAGGCCTCATGCATGCGTGCCGCAGTGTCGAAGGCCTCGGGTCCCGTCGTCGCCAGCCACTGCGAGCTTGGATCGGACTTGTACGTCTCCAGGTGCGCTTTGTAGACTGTCTCGTCGTCGAAGGGTAATCCGTCATGGCAGACGTAGAACTCGCGGGTGAGCAGTTCGGGTCGCCGCTCAATCCGGCCGATGACGTTCCAGACTGAGTCGGCGTTGGGGTGGGTGTCGACCAGACGCCGGATGCCGAGCGTGATGATGTTCGAGTAGCCAGCCGTCATCAGCTCCCACATCGCGCCGTTGACGCTGCGGGTAGGCTCCAGCCGTCGACTCTCGTTAAGGGTGCGGAACACGGCCGTGTGCCAGGTCAGGTTCAGCACCTGGTTCAGCACCGACGTGTCGGCTTCGCCCTGCAGCCGCTCCAGGCAATCGCGCCGGAAAGTCCTGTAGGCTTCGAGGGCAGGCCGCCTTACCGCGGGCACGCTGCACTGATCGACGGGATATTTGTAGTCTGGTAATCGCACGCTTGCATAATAAGGGAGGCCCCTAACCGACTCGCCCCTTCCGCGGCCTCGCAAATTCGTCCAGCTACTTGCCGCGGCGGAACGTAAGACTGTTGGTAAAGAAGGTCTTACCACCATCGGCCTCCCACTTGATTCGTTGGTCACGTTTCGGAGATCGAAAGTGCAGCTCAACTGCTCTGTCAAGGGGGCGACAAACTGCGCAGGTTGGTTTCCTCCACCGAGCTCCGGCGCCCGTTGCATCCAACGTTGAAAGGCCGCTTTGGAGCGCTGACCTCAGCGACTTGAAGGACCGCACCCGCTGCACAGTCGCCCTTCGAAACTCTACGTCGAATCAAGCTACCTGTAGGCGGTAAGCATGTCCGACCATGACAACAGCACGGAGCGCCTTTGCTCTCTTCACTCTGCAATGTCGCGCTCCTAGATCAGCTGGCTTCACATCTGAAGCTCGCGCTCCAGGCGTGCCCTCGCTTCAGCTGCAGTGGAAGGGATAGGCTTGAATCCGTTCTTCGCCATACGCTCCTTGATGGCTGGTCGCTCCAGCACATTGCGCAGTGTTGCATTGAGTTTGTCGATCACCGGTTTGGGCGTGCCAGCCGGAGCGAATGTTGACGTCGGCGACGGCCTTGAACAACTCGGCCGACATGTGGAACGTGCTGCCAGGTCCCGCAGATCCATGGTTCATCTTGCCGGGAGCTGCCTTGGCGGCCGCTACCAACTCCCCGATGCTGACCAGAACCCCTGCCATACTTAAACTGGTGTGGTTGATTTTCCTATCCGTTGTTCACCTGCCCCCTTTTTTGCGACAGCCCTGCATGCCTACCACTTTCACGCCGTCCGCACAGCTGCTGCACCTGCTGCCCGAGGCAGTGGTGCAAACCGATGCGCTGTGGGAGATCACTTACCTGAATCCGGCGTGGACCACGCTCACCGGCCATTCGGTAGAGGCCGCGCTCGGCAGGTCTCTGCTTGAATTTGTGCATCCCGGCGACGTTGGCACCATGCGCTCGGGCATGCCGGTGTTCCGGTTGCGATTTGCCGACACGGACTATCGCTGGGTGCGTCTGAAACTCCACCCGGAGACGGATGCGGCGGAGCGGGTGATCAGCCGCCAGGGTGTCCTGGTCGAGATCACCGAGGTCACCGAGCAGGTGCTGGTGGAGATTCGCCAGCGCTTTTTGCGCTTACTGGAAACCATTGATGGCGTAGTTTGGGAAGCTGAAATCGGCGTGGGCAATACTTTCCTAAGCCCGCAGGTCGAACGGTTGTTCGGTTACTCCGTGGAGGAGTGGCGGTCTGACCCGGGCTTTTGGCGGGCGCATGTGCATCCCGATGATCTGGCGCAGGCCGTGCTTATCGATGATGCCGCCTACAACGCCACGCACAGCTATGCCTACGAGATGAGTTATCGGCTGATTGCAAAGTCCGGCAAGGTCGTGTGGGTGCGCGATCTGTGCCGCGCAGTGGTCGAGCCGGGGCGGCCGAACCGCATGATCGGCCTGATGATCGACGTCACCCAGCAGAAGAACACCGAGCTCGAGTTGTTGCGCTCCGAAAACCGCTACTCGCTGGCGAGCCGCGGATCCAATGACGGCATTTGGTACTGGGACTTGCGAACGGACGCCCTGCATGTGTCCGGGCGCTTTCACCAGATCGTCGGGCTGGGTAGCGGCGATCATGTGCACGACGGTGGCTGGAGCTTTCTGGAGCAGCTCATCGATCCTGAAGATCGCGTGCGCGTGCAGGCGGCCTACCGCAGGCACCTGTCGGGGAACAGCCCGAACTTTTCGGTGGATTTCCGCGCGTTCCACGCGGCTGGACGGCTGGTGTGGGTCAATTGGCGCGGGCTCGCCGAGTTTGAAGACGGCGTTGCGGTGCGCATGGCGGGCTCGTTGAGCGATCTGGCTGACCGTGGCAGTTCCTACGATGCGCTGACCAGCTTGCCCGGCCGGCCGTTGTTCCGCGATCGCCTCGCGAATCTCATGGCGCTGCAACAGAACGAGGCTGCGAACGGTGATGGCGTGCCAACACGCGATGGAGCCACAATGTTCACCGTGCTGCTTCTGGATCTCAACGGGTTCAAGGCCGTCAATGACAACTACGGGCATCATGTGGGCGACCGGCTGTTGCAGCAGGTGGCGCGGCGGCTCGAATCCTGCGTGCGGGCGGTTGATCTGGTCGCCCGCATGAGTGGCGACGAGTTCAATGTGCTGTTGGAGTCCATTGATCCCGCTGAAGCCAGCAACCGCGCCCAACAGATCGCCGCCGCCCTCGCAACGCCTTACGTGGTCGGCGAACACACCGTGATCAGTGGCGCGAGTATTGGACTGGTCAGCAGTGCATCCATGCTGGCGACGGTGGACGACTACCTGCGTGCCGCAGACACCGCAATGTACCAGGCCAAAAGCCAGTCATTGGGCGTGTGCGTGTTTCAACCTACCTGTCGCTCCAGCTCCTGAATGTCAGTTCATGGTGCCGAAAGCGATCCGACGGCGCCTATCTGACAACCGGCAGCAATCGCTGCATGCAGGTCATACGCCCCCCGCATCGATTTTCACCAAAACCATCATCCAGCCAACGGCCATCACGGAACAAGCATCCGCCGTTCGCTCCATTTGTAACAACAACCTCTCAATCCCCGCCCAGGCAGACAATCCAACTTGCACACCCCCAGGCACACCAAGTGCCCTCCCCTCGTGGCAGCCCAAGCGGCCCACCCCCACCCAGGAGAAGCCCCCATGATCAGCAAAAACACGATCTGTCTCTGGTACACCGACGACGCGCTGGAAGCCGCGACCTTCTATGCCGCGACGTTTCCGGACAGCAGGGTGGGTGCGGTCCACCGAGCGCCGGGCGACTATCCCTCGGGGCAGGAGGGCAATATCCTGACGGTCGAGTTCACAGTGATGGGCATTCCCTGCCTGGGCCTCAACGGAGGGCCGGCGTTCAAACACAGCGAGGCATTTTCGTTCCAGGTGGCGACGGACGACCAGGCCGAGACGGACCGCCTGTGGGATGCGATCATCGGCAACGGCGGGCAGGCCAGCGAATGCGGCTGGTGCAAGGACAAGTGGGGCCTGTCGTGGCAGATCACGCCGCGCGCGCTGACAGCCGCCTACACCGATCCGGACCGGGCGGCGGCCAAGCGGGCGTTCGAGGCGATGATGACCATGGGCAAGATCGACATCGCGGCGATCGAGGCGGCCCGACGCGGCTGACGCATCCCGTGTCCACGCTGGGTTGGGCCCCTTCCCAATCTGCCAGCGCATGGTCCGGCGCGGCATAGACTCGCTGGATGAATCCTTCGCAACCGATTTCCACCGGCGCGGCACGCTTGCGCCAGCAACACGATTACCTGCGCCTGCTGGGCACGCGCGTGACCGGTGGCGCCGCCAACCAGATGCTGATGGTGGCGCTGGGCTGGCAGATGTACGACCTGACCGGGAGCGCCTGGGAACTGGGCCTGGTGGGCCTGGCCCAGTTCCTGCCGGCGCTGCTGCTGACGCTGCCGGCTGGCCACCTGGTGGACCAGCACGACCGGCGCCTGCTGCTGGCGGGCAGCCTGGGCCTGCAATGGGTGGTCGCGGTCAGCTTGGCGCTGTCCAGCGCCCAGGGTTGGATAGGCCCGAACATGATCCTGCTGCTGTCCATCCTGCTGGGCATGGCACGCGCGTTGCAAATGCCCGCGCAGCAGGCCCTGATGCCCACGCTGGTGCCTCCGGAGCTGCTGCCCCGCGCGGTGGCCGCCGCGAGTTCGACCATGCAGGCCGCGGTGATCGCCGGCCCGGCCCTGGGCGGCGCGCTCTACGCCCTGGGGCCCTGGGTGTCCGGCCAATTCGCGGGCGCTGACCACGGTGCCCAGGCCAGCGCGCACTGGGGCGCGGCGGTGGTCTATGGCGTCTCGCTGCTGCTGCTGATCCTGGCGATCTACGGCGTGCTGAGCATCCGGCATCGGCCCGTGCAGAGCCCGCGCGCCGCGCCTGGCCTGGCGCAGCTGACGGCCGGCATCCGCTTCATCTGGAACCGTCCGGTGGTGCTGGGTGCGATTTCACTGGACCTGTTTGCCGTGCTGCTGGGTGGCGCCACCGCCTTGCTGCCCATCTTTGCGCGCGACATCCTGCACACCGGCCCCGAAGGCCTGGGCCTGCTGCGCTCGGCGCCAGCACTGGGCGCGGTGGTGGTGGGGCTGTACCTGTCGCGCATGCCGATCGCCCGGCGTGCCGGGCGTTGGCTGCTGGGAGCGGTGGCGGTGTTCGGGCTGTCGATGATCGGCTTCGCGCTGACCACCTCCTTCTGGGTCGCTTTCACGGTGCTGGCCATCGGCGGCGCGGCCGACATGTTCAGCGTCGTCATCCGCCAGTCGCTGGTCCAGCTCGAAACACCGGACGAGATGCGGGGCCGCGTGGGCGCGGTGAACTCGGTCTTCATCGGTGCCAGCAACCAACTGGGGGAGTTCGAGTCGGGTGCGACGGCGGCCTTGCTGGGCCCGGTGGGCTCGGTGTTGCTGGGTGGGGTCGGCACGCTGGTGGTGGTGGCCCTGTGGTTCCGGCTGTTTCCGGCACTCGCGCAACGCGACCGGCTGCAGCCGGATGCACCGCCACACCGGGCACAGGGATAGCGGTTTCCTTGGTCTGTGCACCAGGCTCGGTGCGCTTGCTGGTGTCGATAGGCGGATGGAAATCAACGCCGAGCGAGTGCAGCCTGCTCCGAAAGATGCATGCCCAGATTCAAGATGACCGGTTCAAACAACGACATAGAGGTCGGCATCAACCGCCTCAATGGCGCAACTCTCTTGCCACATCCTTCAACGTCTCTCTCACCCAAGAAATCGCCGGGTCCAAGGTTTGGTAGCGATGCCACTGAACAGCGGTGACGACCGGACTGATCTTGATCGGACAGCGCACCAGTCGAATGGGCCATTGGGACCGCATGGACATGGCGAGACGGGTCTGCACGGTCGCCACACGCTGGGTGTTCTCAAGAAAAGCAGGCACCATGGAAAACGTAGGCGCCCGAATTTCCACGCGCCGACGGATCCCTTGCTCCTCAATGGCAATTTGATCCAAAGTCGTCACACGACCATGGCCCAACACCACCGCCACATGTCCCAGTGACTGAAATTGGGCCAAACTCAACCGATCCTTCACCGTTTGGTGACCTGTCCACACCAGGCACGAGAAGTCGTCCTGATAAAGAACCTCGCTGGGATGGCGATCGGAGACGCCAGAAGCCAGCGACACAACGATGTCCACGTCACCCTGGTCGAGCTCGCCGCTGATGTAGCCGCTGATGGATCGAACGTCAAAGCGCAAACCAGGCGCTTCATGCGCTGCCCGGCGGAACAAGGGCGCGAGAAACACCGACTGCACGTAATCCGAGCCGACGATGGTGATCTCCCGTTCGATCTTCGATGCATCCAGTTCGGGGCGCCGTCGGGTCAGCGCCCGGACTTGCAACAGCAAATCACGAACAGGTTCGGCCAGCGATTCAGCGAACGGCGTAAGGACCAGGTTTCGTCCATGGGGAATCATGAGGGGATCCCCGAAATAGTCGCGGAACTTGGCAAGGGCCGCGCTCACGGCCGGTTGGCTCAGGTGCACCACGACAGCTGCGCGACTGACGCTTCGCGTCAGCAGCAAGGCATCCAGCAGCGCCAGTTGATTCAGGTCCAGTTTATTGATTCGCACGATCCGGGTCTTCGACAACCTATCCACCCGATGGATAGGTTCTATCAACAGTAATCATTTCCGCAGAACCACGCAAGCTGGCACAGTCGCACCCCAAGGTCGGCACCCGAGCGACACAGGAGACAACCATGAGCCACAGCATGCCATCGGGCAGCGAGTACCTGCCGCACTTCGCCACGGAAGGCCCGTCTGACGACGCCAAGGCGCACGCATTTCGCCAGCGCATGCAAGACATGTTCTCGGTTGGCCTCAACGTGAAAAGCCTGGAGGCTCGTCCCTTGGCTGCGCAGATGATGGCCTATCGCGGGCGTAAACTTCGTTTTGCCGCCTTGCGCTTTTCGCCGCATTCGACCGTTTCATCCCCAGCGCCAGCCGGGAAAGAGACCCGCTTGTTGGTGTCCCTGCACAAAAAGGGACCCGCCGTTGTCTCCCAGGGAGGACGAGAAAACCGAATTGAGACGGGTGATCTTTTCGTGATCGACCCTTCCCGCCCGTTCTACATCGAGACAGGGGAAATCGAGACCCACTCGCTTTACGTCAACGCCACCGAGCTGCGTCACCTGGTCCCTGAACTGGACGTGGCCACCGCCCGCGCGATCCGTTGTGACAGCGGTGTTGGCGCACTGTTTCGCTCAACCGTTGACGAGGTGTTCACCATGGCACCCTCATTGACCGAAGACGTGGCCGACGAAATTGCAGACGCCCTGCTGCATCTGCTGGCCCCTGTGGTGCGCTCCAGCGTCCAGGCCACCGAACACTGTCCGAACCGCCTGGCGTCCATGCACCGCCAACGCATCGTTCGCTTCGTCCGGGAAAACCTGAGCGACAGCAACCTCGACGCCAACATGATCGCCAGCGGGGTCAACCTGTCTCCCAGGCATGTCTATCAGTTGTTCGACGATGCACAGAAACCCTTGATGCGGTGGGTGTGGGCCGAACGGATGGCACGTTGTCGGCGGGATCTAGAACAACCAAGCCTGAGAACCAAAACCATTGGCGAGATCGCTTTCCAGTGGGGTTTCAGCAACGTCTCGCATTTCAGCAGAGCATTCAAAGCCGAATTCGGCATGACCCCACGCGAGCTGCGCAAGAACGCCGGCATCCACACCACCGAATCGATCGAATTGCGCTGATCTGACGTCATCGCAACGCTGGCGTACCTCCGCCGCCACCCCGCGCGCCCGCGGGTTGGCACCCAGTCGACCCGCGGAATCCCAGGATCAAGTGGCGCTGCCGCGCCACCGCAGGACATGGTTTTCCGCCGTTTGAATGACGGTGGAGGTGATGAAGCCAATCACGCCCAGCAACACCACGCCAGCGTACAAATCGGGGGTCTTGAAAGACCGCTGTGCCAGCAGTATGTTCTGACCAATGCCGGTGAGCGACGCCTGCATTTCAGTGACCACCGCCAGGATCAGGGCCACCGCCAACCCCACGCGCGCACCAGCCAAAATGCCCGGCATTGCACTGGGCAAGTCGATCTTCATGAAGCGGGACCAGGCCGACATCCTCATCACCGCCGATACCTCGCGCAAGCGTTCATCCACCGCGCCAAAACCCTGCACGCTGGCCAACAGCACTGGCCAGATGGAACCGAACGCAATCACGGCAAGCGACATCGTGGAAGACAGACCGAACGCAAGAATGGCGATGGGGATGATCGCGGAGGCCGGCAGCGGTCGCATGAACTCCAACAGGGGATCCAGCAGCCGACGCGCGAGCAGGGAACCCGCAATCAGCGCGCCCAGAAGTACCCCGAGCACCGAAGCCAGCAGCCATCCCCACACCATGCGTTCCACCGTCGCCAGCAAGGGCTCCCACAGCCGACCGTCGGCAGCCTGCTGCCACAGTGCCCCCAAGGTGCGCCCAGGTGACGGAAAGAACAGCGGTGAAATCCATTGCAGGGTTGCAAGCAGCTGCCACAAGCCGACCAGCGCCAACGCAAAGCCCACGGCTGCGACACGTTCCTGGAAATGGGACCGTTTCATCATGTATTTCCTTCCGTCGATCCGAGGCGAACGCCCGGCAAACGCTGTATGCCTGCCAGGGACAGGGCGCTGATGGCCCACCCCAGAAAGCCCACCCACAACAAATGGGCGTACATCTGGTCGAAGCGCAAGGCCTGTTGAGCCGACATCATTTCGTGCCCCAAGCCGCGGGGATTGATCACGATCTCCACGGTGATTGAAACAATCAGGGCAATGGCCAATGCCAATCTGAGCCCCACCACCATGCC
This sequence comes from Hydrogenophaga sp. OTU3427, assembly GCF_038440225.1. Taxonomy (NCBI): domain Bacteria; kingdom Pseudomonadati; phylum Pseudomonadota; class Betaproteobacteria; order Burkholderiales; family Comamonadaceae; genus Hydrogenophaga; species Hydrogenophaga sp. OTU3427. The sequence goes on from NZ_JASATI010000018.1 coordinate 10,868, forward strand.
GCTCAAGGCAGCAGGCAGGACAATTTTGGTGGTCCTTTGCCACGCGTTCAACTGCAACGCCCGACTGACCTCCAGCAAGCGTGGCTCTATGCCCTTGACGCTGGAGATCGTGATCAGCAACACGGGCCACAAGCAGGCAAATGCCACCACCGTTACCTGCATGGTCGCGCCAAACCCAAAGATCATGAGCGACAGCGGAATCAATGCCACCGAGGGAATCGGGCGCAGGGCATCGATCGTGGGCGCCACGATGCGCTCCACCTTGGGTGCCAAACCCAGGCCAATGCCCACGGTCATCCCGATGACACAGGCGGTCAACAAGCCCGCCAGGGCCGCTTCCAGGGTCTGGAAGGTTGCACGAACCACGCTGCCGTCGCCGAGGCCGCTCACGAAAGCACGCACGACATCGGTTGGCCGGGACAGGGACTCCAATCGCCACGCGTCCACGTACCACCAACCTTCCCACGCCAAGAGCAAGGCGGCGGGGATGATGGCCCCCAACACATAGCGCTTCATGTCAATGGCCCTCCAGCAGTCCGTGGAGGTGATGGCGGTGCGCGAGGAAACGTGGATGCTCGCGCGTGGTGAGCTGCGAGCGGGGCCGCTCTATACCGACATCCACCGCCTCCAGAATACGGCCAGGGTTGGCACCCAACACAATCACCCGGTCACCCAAGTAAATCGCCTCTTCCAGATCGTGGGTGATGAACACCACGGTCGTCCCATGTTCGGCCGCAAGCTTCGCCACCTCGTCCTGTAGGTGCTGACGGGTGATGGCATCCAGCGCGCCAAAAGGCTCATCCATGAGCAACAAACGCGGCTTTTGAGCCAGACAGCGCGCGATCTGGACCCGTTGTTGCATGCCTCCCGACAGTTGGTTCGGATAACGGTCTCGGGCCTGTGTGAGTCCCGTGGTCTGCAAGAGGATCTCGATACGGGCCTCACGCTCATTAGCGGGAACACCACATGCCTCCATCGCCAGTGCGACGTTGGACGACACCGTGCGCCATGGCAAGAGCGCGCGACCATAGTCCTGGAACACGATGGCACGCTCCAGCGAAGGCCCATGAATCGTTTCGCCATGAAAATGCACTTCACCCGTGGTGGGTGAGGCAAGGCCGGCCAGCAACCGCAACAAGGTGGTCTTGCCACAACCGGAGGGCCCCACCAGACACAAAAATTCTCCCGGTCGCACAGCAAAGCTCATGCGGTCGATCACGACTCGGGGACCAAATGACATGGTGACATCGTGCAACGCGAGCGCGGGTGGTTCGAGCGACGCCGGGGATGTGGTCGTCGAATTGAAGTGAGGATTGGGAGACAACATGACGTATGAAGATCGGAGTGAAGCTGCGGGTTCGTTCAACGCAGGATGTGTGACACGGCACGGCTGGCCATGACACGCACCAGATTCGCACGGTAGGCCGCCGTCGCCTGCAGGTCGGTGTTGAAGTCGCTGTCGTCAATGTGCACCTCCCTGACTGCGTCTGGGCTGAAGCTGCGGGTGAGCGCCTCCTCCAACGGAACACAACGGAAGGCGCAGGCGGCCGCGCCGGTCACCGCCACGCGCACGCTGCCATCGAAGTCGGCCACGAACACACCGACCAAGGCAAAACGGGAGGCCGGGTGCTTGAATTTCATATAGGCGGCCCGGCTCGGACGCCTGAACTCGATCGAACGGATCAGCTCACCCGGCTCCAAGGCTGTGGTGAACAAGCCGAGCAGGAAGTCGTCCGCGCCCATGCGACGGCGGTCCGTGACCACCGCGCCATCCAGTGCGAGCAAGGCGCTTGGCCAGTCGGCTGCTGGATCGTTGTTCGCCAGCGAGCCACCCACCGTGCCCTGGTGTCTGACCATCGGATCGCCAATGCCGCCCGCCAATGTGGTCAGCGCTGGAATTGCACGTCGGACCTCGTCGGACGCCGCGACCTCCGCATGGGTGGTCATGGCACCAACGATCAGGTGTGTCGACTCGAAGGAACGGATGCCGCTCAGATCCGGAATCCGCCCCAGATCCACCAGGGCATCCGGTTGGGCCAAACGCATCTTGAGCGAGGCAAGCAAGGTTTGGCCACCAGCCAGATAACGTGCGTCGGCAAACCCCTCGAAGGCCCGCCTTGCGTCGTCCGTGGAGCGGGCGCTATGGTATTCAAACGCGTACATGCTTGCCCTCCTCACGCACTGGCACGTTGGGCACACATCCGCACGGCCTTGACGATGTTCTCGTAGCCCGTGCAGCGACAGAGGTTGCCCTCCAATCCGTGGCGGACGGCGGCATCGTTCGCCTGGGGATCGCGACGCAACAAATCGATGGCACTCATCACCATGCCTGGCGTGCAGTAGCCACACTGCAGGCCATGGCATTCACGGAAGGCCTGCTGCATGGGGTGAAGGGTCCCATCGGGGGCCGCCAAGCCCTCGATGGTTGCCACCGACCGGCCATTCGCCTGCAATGCCAATAGGTTGCAGGACTTGACCGCCTTGCCATCCAGATGGACGGTGCACGCACCGCATTGGGCGGTGTCACAGCCTCGGTGGGTTCCGGTCAGACCAGCGGTTTCCCGGATGAAGTCCGACAGCAGCGTCCGTGTTTCCACATCGCCCCGAACCGGTTTCCCATTGATCGTGATATCGACTTGCATGGTGTCCTCCAGCATCGTCATCAACGGACCAGCATCTGGCTGACATCGACCGGCTTGCTCAGGTAGCCCACTTCGCGGGCATAACGAACATAGGTTTCCAGATCGGCGTTGCTCACAGGAAGCGAATACGGAAGCAGCACCGGCGTACTGAATCCCAGGTACTTCAGTTCGATGGCACGGGCTTCCTCGTTGTTGGTCTTGATGAAGTCGATGGCCTCGGCCAGGGATTCACGGAACGCCGTCACAGCACGGGGGTTGGCAAGCGCCCACTCGCGCTGCCCCACCCACACGCCACCCAGCACATCGGGATTGACCTCGGCAACGTAATCAGCGAGACGAAAACCGGTGTTGTCGGCCACGATCCGAGAGCGGAAGGGCTCCAGCACGGCCACGGCGTCCAGCGTTCCACCCTTGAGCAAGTCCCGCATCTGGGGAAATGGTGCCTCCACGATGTTGACGCGGGCCAGGTTGACACCTTTGTCCAGCAGCCACTTGCGGAACAGCACATCCGCGATGCTGCGCAAGCCAGGCACGCCCACACGCTTGCCTTCGAGATCCTTGGCGCTGGTCGCCGTCAGGCCCTGGCGCACCACCACGCTGAAGATGGCCGGGTTCTTCACAAACCGGGTGCCACCCGCCACGCCCACCAACGGCAGACCAGCGTCGGCGGCGTCGATCAGCACTGTGGGCGTGCTCACACCCAAGTGCAAACTGCCCGACAGGATGGCCGAAGGCACATTGGAGATGATGGCCACCTTCGTCAAGGTGACGTCGAGGTTGCGCTTGTCAAAAAGGCCCTTGTCCTTGGCCACCAAGGCGGGCAACCAGTCGCCCGCCGGGACATAGCCCACGTTGAGCTTGGTGGTTTGCGCTGAAACGCCGATCGCGCCCAAGGTCACCGCCAGCGCGGCAAAGAGTCGAATAAGAGGCTTGAACATGAATGTCTCCTTATGTGGGGATCAAAGGGAAAGGGATCACCAGGCGGTGTGCCCGCCATCGGCGGAAAGAACAGAGCCGGTCAGGAACACACTGTCGTCACTGACCAGGAACAGGACCGTCGCGGCAATTTCGTCAGGCGTCGCAAAGCGGGGAATCAACTGGCGCCCGGTCAGCTTGCCCAGCAGCGATTCACGCTGGTCGGCCGACACGCTCGCCAACAAGCCTTGGGACATCGGGGTGTCGATGCCACCGGGACAGACCGCGTTGCAGCGCACTTCGGGCGCGAGCTCGACCGCGACGGCGCGCGTCATGCCAAGTACGGCGGCCTTGGACGCGCAATACACGCTCATCAGCGGCAGGCCGCCCTGGGCGCCAACTGAGGCCACATTGACGATGGCTCCACCCGATGCCCGCAGTGGAGGCGCCATCGCCTGGATGGCCAGCAATTGCGCCAGACAGTTCACGTGCATGACGTGGTCAAATCGGTCCAGATCAACGTCATCGATGGTGCCGGCCCCCAGGGTGCCCGCCACGTTGCACAACCCGTGGATGGCACCAAAGGACGCCAACGCGAGATCCCGCAATTGGCTGTGGGTCTGCGATTGTGTGATGTCACCCGTCAGCGCCACCACGCGAGCCCCCAGCCCATCGGCCTCATCGCGGACAGCAAGCAAGCCGGTCTCGTCGATGTCGGTCAAGGCGAGTGCTGCGCCCTCTCGGGCAAACGCCAAAGCGGTCGCACGCCCCAGGCCGCTGGCTGCTCCGGTGATGACCACGGTCTTGTGCTGCAGACGCGGCATGTCAGTGCGCCTTGTTGGCGGCATGGATGGCGTTCCACACCTTCAGAGGCGTGGCAGGCATGTCCAGGTGGTGAATACCCAAGGGACGCAACGCGTCCAGCACAGCGTTCATCACAGCGGCCGGTGCCCCGATGGTGCCGCCCTCGCCCACCGCCTTCACGCCGATGGGATTGGTCGTACACGAAAATTCAGCCATCTTCACGTTGAAAGCGGGCAGGTCGTCGGCGCGTGGCATGCCGTAGTCCATGAAGCTGCCACTCAACAACTGACCGGATTCGCGGTCGTACACCACGTGTTCGAGCAAAGCCTGTCCAATGCCTTGCGCCACACCCCCGTGGATCTGCCCTTCGCAGACCATGGGGTTGAGCGCTCGCCCGACATCGTCCACCGCGCTGTAGCGGTCGACGCGAACAACCCCTGTTTCGGGATCGATCTCAACCTCGCACAGATGGCAGCCGTTTGGGAAGTTGGGCGGATCGGTATTCCACGTGCCTGTCGCTTCAAGCCCGACGCCGAACTGGGAAAGCGGCCCCGCCTTGATGAAGCAGGCCTTCGCAACCTCAACAAACGGAATCTGCCGACCTCCGCCATCAACAAGGTAATGGCCGCCTTCGTAGCGCACGGCGTGCGCTTCGCACTGCAAGAGAAATGCAGCCAACGGCTTCGCTTTCGCGACCAACTGGTCACATGCCAGACGCAAGGCACTGCCACCGATCATGGACGAACGCGCCGCGTAGGTGCCACGCCCAAAGCTCACCTTGTCCGTGTCCCCTTGCACGTAACGGATGGAACCCACCGGAAGTCCCAGCCACTCGGACACCAGCTGAGAGAACACCGTGGCGTGACTTTGGCCGTGGGAATGTGTGCCGGCCAAGATGGTGGCCCCTCCGCTCGGGTCGAACCGCACGGTCATCTGATCGTTGAAAACACCGCCTTGCTCGATGAAGAAGCCGATCCCTCGGCCACGCAACAGCCCCGCGCTTACCGAGGCCTCTCGCCGGGATGCATAGCCACGGGCGTCGGACAGTTCGAGACACTGGTCAAGCAGGTTGGGAAAGTCACCGCTGTCGTACACAAATCCGGTCTGGGTGGCATAGGGCAACTGATCCGGTTGGATGAAATTGCGCCGGCGGATCTCAACTGCGTCAAGCCCCAACTCGAACGCCGCCTGGTCCAGCAGCCGCTCGCACACATAGGTGGCTTCAGGCCGACCGGCGCCTCGGTACGGACCAGTGGGTGAGGTGTTCGTGAAGATCCCAACGTTGACGCCATGAAACGCGGGCACGTCGTACACACCCGGAACGAATCGCATGGCGAATGTCAATGGCGCCACCGCGGCAGACACCACATAGGCGCCAAAGGCGTGCATGGAGCGGACCCGAATACCAAGAATCTTGCCATCCGCGCGCAAGGCCATCTCGGCGGACACACGTTGATCCCGCCCGTGGTTGTCGGTGGCCAAGCTTTCGCCACGCGTGGGAACCCATTTCACCGGCCGTCCGCAGCGTCGTGCAGCCCACAGCACCAGACCGTCCTCCGGGTATGCATCGGCCTTCATGCCGAACCCCCCACCCACATCGGGTGAAATGACCCGCAGTGCCGTCTCGGGAACGTGCAGGACTTGGGTGGCCAGCATCTGGCGCGCACCGTGTGGATTCTGAGAACTGGTGTACAGCAGGTACGTGCCCTCGGCCTCGTCGTAGGCGCCAATGGCTCCCCGAGGCTCGATGGAGTTGGCACTCAGCCGGTTGTTTTCAATCTGCAACGAAGTGATGTGGACGGCCTGGTCGAAAGCTGCGTCTGTCGCCTGCTCGTTGCCAAACATCACCATGCAGCACCTGTTGCCAGGAGCGCCCTCCCACAACTGGGGGGCACCGTCTTTGACGGCATCCTCCAGTGAGGTCACAGAAGGCAAGGCTTCGTACTCCACTTCGATGAGTTCGAGCGCATCGCGCGCTTGCGCGGCCGTTTGCGCCACCACGAAGGCCACCCGGTCGCCGACACATCGGACCCGATCGGAAACCAGCAGGGGGCGAGACGTGCGATACCCCTTGGATCCGCCCATGTCCTCGGGCATGAAAAGAGGAGGCATGCCGCCCAACCGATCGGTCTCCAGATCCTGTCCCGTCAAAACGGCGACCACCCCAGGGGCGACGACGGCCGCCTCGGTCCGAATGGACACGACACGGGCGTGGGCATAGGGCGACAGCAGCGGTACACCATGCAACATGCCAGGCAACACGATGTCGTCGACATAGCGGCCACGTCCGGTCAGGAACTTGTGGTCTTCGACCCGCAACATCGAGGTACCGATCCGGGCGATGTCGGGTACTTGCACCGTGGCGTTCATTTCAAAGTCTCCATGGTCGTTTTGATGTGCGCGAGCGGAACGCTCAGCGCAGCTTGCAGGAACGCCCCCACGATCTCTGTGAACTGGATCGGTGCCTGGACATTGCCCAGGTGTCCGGTGCCATCCAGCAGTCGCAGTTGGGCGTTGGGCAATTGCTCAGCCAGCTGTCGGGCCACCGCCGGGGGCACCGCTGCATCGGCATGACCAGCCAACACCAGGGTAGGAGCCGTGATGGTGTGCAGGCGGTCCAAGTGGTCCAGTCCCTGTATCGCACGTATCGCCGAGATGTAGCCGCCAGGTTGGGTCGCGTGGATCATGCCAGCCACCCAGGCCAACGTCAGTGGCGACTGCTCGGCGAATTCACGGGGAAACCAGCGTTGCAACGTGGACTGGCTCAATACCTCCATGTCGCGGGACTCAAACTGGGCGATGCGTTGATTCCAGATCTCCTGCACGGCCGCATCGGTCCGAGCACCTGCGTGCGCAATCACCAGGGCCTGGACCCGCGCGCCGTGACGCAGCGCCAACGCCTGTGCCACCATGCCGCCCAGTGAAAGTCCCACGACGGCTGCCTGCTCAATCCCCAGACCATCCAGCACAGACAGCACCTCGTCGGCCAAGTCGTTCAGCGTAAACCCGTCGGACCACTCCGGACTGGCGCCATGCCCGGGCAGGTCCACGCTGATGACCCGAAACATCTGGCACCACACCCGACGCTGCGACGCCCAGAGTTCGCTGTGGGTGGCGAGCGAATGCAACAACACCAGCGCAGGAGCCTGTGCATCGCCGTCTTGGCGGAAATGGAGTGCAGGACGCTTCATGCGACGCCTCTCGAAACCCAGCGCCCAAGGCCGATGCCGGTGTACCAGTTGGCAACGCCTTTGTAGTAGATCGGCTCGAACCTGGCGCCGAAGGATTGGGCCGCGCCATGGGCCACCAGCCAGGTGCGAATTTCCTCCGCACCATTTCCCGCCTCGTTGACGTGATCGGTGGCGTAACGCACCAGGGCTTCGTCATCTCCGCCCAGCAACCGGAGAAATTCGCGGTCGAAGTCCTCGTTGAGCAAACCCATGCGTGGCGTGGCGATGTCATGGCTGATGCCCCCGGTGGCCAACACAGACACCCGCGCACATCCCTCGTAACTGGCCAAAGCCTGGCCCAGGAACCGACCCCACTGCAATGCACGCGACATCGGCGGCAGCGGCGGCTGCACGCAATTGACGAGCACGGGCACGACCGCGACGTCGGCGGTGATGTCCGCCAAGTGCAGCGGCGTCAGCACACCGTGATCCAGTGTCAGGTCCATGGAAAACGAGGGATCGAAGCCGTTCTGGAGAGCCTCGCCCAGCAGGTGCGCACCGAGCTGCGAGTCACCGCGAAGCGTCTGCTTCCTGACCTTGAGCCAGTGCTCGACGGGCGTGGGGTAGTTCGCGGCCGCGCCGATACAGAACGCCGGAAAGTTGTTCATGAAGAAGTTGTGCACGTGGTCGTCGGAAATGACGATCAACGCGTCGGGCCGTGCGTCCAGGATCTCCTGCCCGACGGTGCGGTAGGCGGCAAAAATGTCCTCGCGATCAGTTGCTGGAACTGCGTCCGCAAAATTGATCATCACCGGCGTGTGGCTGGTGGCATGCACGGAAACGATCTCAGCCATGGGTGGCGTCCTTGCTGTTGGGTTCGGCAACGGCGCGCAACGACTCCAGGAAGGTCTTCTCTGAAATGTGAAGTCCCAGGCAGTGCGCGCGCAAAAGATAGGGGTTGACGCCTGCGAGGTACATCGCGCCGATGTCGTTGTCGCGAATGGCCGCCTTGAGCTCAGGCGACAACGGTGTCCCCAGCATGTAGGCATCGGGATCGGCCTTGTAACGTTCCAGGTGGCTCGCCTGATGGTGCACGTCGAACAAAATGCGATTCATCCAGTACGCCTGTGGCGTGGGCATGTCTTGACGCCAGTTCCTGCTCATGACCTCACCCCCGCACCTGACACTTGCCGCACCAGCCATTCAACGATGGTGGGTAGCGTTGCCGGCGTCAGGCCCATGTGCCCGCCGGGGAACATGCGCACCGTCTTGGGCGAACCGTGATCAAGCAACAGGTGGATGTCGGCAACTGGACATTGCTTGTCCTCCCGACCATTGACCAGCAGCAGCGGGGCGCTGCGTTGATCTAGCAAACCCTGATCCAGCAGCGACAGGCGCTTGAAGGCAGCCAAGTACTCGCCGTCATCGCTGGCGCCCAGCATCATGCAGCGCGTCTCGACCAGCTCCATGAGATAGCTGTCCGGGTAACGCGACGCGGAAATCCATTCGGGTTGGAACATGTGGTGGGCACCGCCGCCCCAGTTGACTGCGCCGGCGATGCGATCGGGAACCATGTGGGCAAGCTTGGTGGCCCAATAGCCGCCGAACGAACGCCCCAGCAAGCCAACACGTTCAGCCCGCCAATCGGTGCGCGCCTGAACCCAGTCCATGACCGTCAGGAACTGCCGTTCGGCATCGGGCACGCCTCGCACCGGCGACTCACCCGTTCCAGCGTTGTCGATGGCCACCGTGGCCACTCCATGCCGCAACAGGGCGTCACTGGCGGCTGTCATCTGCTCCTTGCAAGCATCGACACCGCCCCACATGATGACCACCGGCGGCTTGTCTAAACCTTGCGGTCGACGCACCAAGGCCACGACCTCATGCCCTTCGTCGGCGCGCCAGTCAAAAGGAATCGCAACCCGTTCGATAGGCGCCTGCCAGTAGCGGCTTTGGGCCAGATAGGTTTCCCGTTCGGCTTGGGCACAGCGGAGTTTCGCGGGGTGGTTGGGGCAGGGAAAACGACCCATGAAGTACAAACCCGATGCCTTTTGGTAGAGCTTTTCCGCCTGTGCGGGATGGCCTTGGCTTGCGGCCTCGTCGGCCGCGAGACGGACCTCATCGCCGAGGCGCCCCCAATAGCCGCCCCAGGCCTCACCATCCAGCCCTGGCACGCCATCGATGAGCGCGGGGCCTTCCTCCAGGCTCAACGCATTCATGGGATGAAAGCGCGCCGCGAGACGTTGATTCATCCACGCCTTGGCCTCCGCCAGGTTCTTGGGGCGCTCCGTCAACGGCGCATCCAGCACTGCATTTGTCAAGAAAACCTCCAGTTTGTTGATGGGGTGGCGCAGTCCCAAACAAGCTGGGCCACCCCGCATTGATGACTGAAGGGATGCTAGGTATTTGGTGTGTTTGACGTTGTTCCAGATCGGCGGTCGAACTTGCTCAGGAATGCAACCCTGGCTGGGGTTTTCCCTAGATGCCTATGTGCTCCGTGTGCGAATCAGTCGAGCGCGAGCAGCCGGCCAAAAGACGGTCGATGCAACCCAAACAGGAGCGACTTGACTCCATGTGCACTCAATGTTTTCCGTCAAAGCAAAAGCATGCCTCGGCCATTGACGCACCCGAAGCCCTTGCGCCTAATCCGCCGCCAGAAGGAGACATCACCTTGTCTGGACCACAGCACAACACATCGGAAACAGCCCTCCATCCATCAACACGAAATCCGGTCGTGTTGTGTGTGGCCCCCAATGGGGCGCGTCGGACCCCAACCGACCACCCTGCTCTCCCGCTGACGGGTCCCGAGATTGCCCGAGAGGCATCGCGCTGCATGGAAGCAGGCGCATCGGTCATCCACTTGCACGTTCGGGATCGCAGCGGCGCGCACACGCTCGATGTCGATCAGTACAAGGACGTGATCACGCAGGTGAAGTCGGCCGTGCGCGACCACATGGTGATCCAGGTCACCACAGAAGCGGTGGGTCGATACCAGCCGCAAGAGCAAATGGCGGTGGTCAGGACACTTCGCCCCACGGCCGCCTCGGTGGCTTTGCGCGAGTTGGTGCCAGACGAAACCCATCTATCGCAAGCCAGCGCATTCTTCGTCTGGGCCGCCACCCACGGGGTGGCGTTGCAGTTCATCGTCTACAGCCCGGATGAGGCGGTTGAGCTGCAAGCGCTGGCTCGCCGAGGCGCACTGGGATGCGACTCTCCCAACACGCTGTTCGTGCTGGGGCGATACACGGCGGGACAACGTTCACAAGCCACAGACCTCTTGCCGTTCCTCGCTGATTGGCCGTCGACAGCCTCTTGGTCTGTTTGCGCATTTGGTCCCACGGAGGCGCAATGTGCAACCGCGGCGATAGGACTCGGTGGCCACGCGCGCGTGGGCTTTGAAAACAATCTCTTCGACGCCAGTGGATCGCTGGCCGATCACAACGCCCAACTGGTGTCCAACGTGGCCGACGTTTCCCGGCGCAGTGGTCGGGGCGTGGCCACGGCAGACCAAGCCAGATCGATTTTTGGCGTCACACAGGCATAAGCCTCCCGCCCCTTCATTCCTTAGCAAAGGTTTTTTCCATGATTCAACGAGCACTTGTGGTCGGCGGCGGCGTCGGAGGCATGTCAACCGCAATCACCTTACGCAAACTTGGCATCTCCGTTGACCTCATCGACCTCGACCCGCAGTGGCGTGTCTACGGCGCGGGGATCACCATCACCGGCGCCACACTGCGCGCATTCAAAGCACTGGGCATTCTTGACGCGGTGGCGGAACGTGCCTACACGGGTGACGGCATTCAGGTCTGCGACGTGAATGGCAACCCGTTGCATCTGGTGCCAACCCCTGCCGCCGTTGGCGAGGACACCCCGGGATGTGGCGGAATCATGCGCCCCATCCTGCACAAGATCCTGTCGGACGAAACCCTCAAATTGGGCACCCAGGTGCGACTCGGGCTCACGGTGGACGGGATCAATTCAGACGCCGAAGGCGTTGACGTTCGATTTTCTGATGGATCAACGGGTCGCTACGACCTGCTGGTAGGTGCCGATGGCGTCTTCTCCCGAGTTCGCACCCTGCTGTTTCCCGATGCCCCCCGCCCTCGGTACACCGGCCAATGCGTCTGGCGGATCGTCGCGCCACGGCCTGCATCCATCACACGTCGGCATTTCTTTCTGGGTGGACCGGCCAAAGTGGGCTTGACGCCGGTTTCAGACGACGAGATGTACATGTTCTATCTGGAGACCACCGAAAAAAGAACACCGCTGCCAGATGAACAATTGCCGCAGGAACTTCGCCGTTTGATGTCCGGCTATGGCGGCATCCTCGCTGAGCTGCGCGACAACCTGGGACCACAGTCCCGCGTTGTATTGCGACCGTTGGAAGGTTTTCTGCTCCCTCGGCCCTGGCAAAAAGGCAAAGCGATTCTGATCGGAGACGCTGCGCATCCCACCACGCCCCAGCTTGCCTCGGGGGCAGGCTTGGCTGTTGAAGACGCACTGGTCCTGGGTGAAGAACTCGCTCACGGCATTTCAGTTGACGAGACCCTTGTGCGCTTCATGGACAGGCGTTACGAGCGATGCCGGTTGGTGGTGGAGAACTCGCTGGAGATCGGACGGCGGGAGCAGGAATGTGCACCGGCCGAGGTTCAAACCCGCATCGTTCAGGAATCGCTTCAAGTCCTCGCTCAACCCATTTGACAACTTTCAACGGAATATCACCCGCCATGCAACTCGCCAGCCAACAAGTCTTGTCCGTGTCTCGGCAACACGCCTGGGACGCACTCAACAACGTCGACATCCTGCAACGATCCATTCCAGGGTGCAGCTCGCTGGTCGAGATGGCTCCTCAGCACTACGAAATCCTCATCACGGCGGCAGTCGGTCCTGTGAAGGCGAAGTTCAAAGGGAAACTCAGCCTTTCTGACTTGAACCCGCCGCAGTCCTACCGCATCGACTTCGAAGGGCAAGGGGGCGCTGCAGGACATGGCAAAGGATCGGCCACCGTTCGGCTTGAACCCACTTCTGCGCAGCGATGCGTCTTGTTCTATGAGGCCACCGCATCGGTCGGTGGAAAAATCGCTCAAATCGGGCAACGCCTGGTCGACATGGCGGCGCAGAAAATGGCCAGTGAGTTTTTCAACAACTTTGAAGCGCAGTTGGCCACGACGTATCCAACTGAAGACGAAAAACCGGTCACAACGGTGGCGCCTGATGCCAGTGTCTGGACCCGTCTATGGCGCTGGGTACATCGCGTTTTTGCCGGGAAAGCCGCTGAAACGAAGGACGCGTGACCTCAATGGAAAGGGCCTGGCACATCTTCCGAAAGCCAGCAACGGCGATGTGAGGGGAACACCGTTTGATGCGAAACGCGCTTGGGGTCATCAAAACGATGGAGAACAACTGAACGCGCCCACAAGGTTCGCGTTGTCCCAGCGCAGCCCTGGTGCACCAGGGTGCAACAAGATGGTGGGACCACACTGACCTGACCACGGATGGCACCGCGTGGCCTTCACCGCTGCCTCGCGACAAAGGCCTTGCAGCCAGACATCGTTGCTGGCACGCGCCGGAGCGCGGCGAAATGTCTTTGCGCAGACAGTCATGGGGCACCTGTCTGCCTAGGATGCGGCCACTGCCCTTCAGCGCCGCCCACCATGAACCGACTCGAGCCCACGCCCGCCCTGCCCGCCGCCACCCTGCAACAGGCCGTCGATTGGGCGGTGGTGTCGCGCCGAAGCATCCGCGCCTTTCTGCCCACGCCCGTCAGCCGAGACGAGGTGTTTGCCATCCTGGATGTCGCGCGCCACACCGCCTCGGGCGTGAACACACAGCCCTGGCGGGTGCGTGTGTTGTCTGGCGCCTCCAAGGAGCGTTTGAGCGCTGCCATCCTGGCCGCGAACGACAACCCCGCACTGGCCGGGGACCTGCGGGAACCCTACACCTACTACCCGGAGCAATGGGTGTCGCCTTACATCGACCGCCGCCGCAAGGTGGGGTGGGATCTGTACGGACTGCTCGGCATCGCCAAGGAAGACAAACCCGGCATGCACGCCCAGCACGGGCGCAACTACCGTTTTTTTGACGCCCCGATCGGACTCATCTTCACCCTGGACCGCGTGATGCAGGCGGGCAGCCTGATCGACTACGGGATGTTTCTGCAAAGCATCATGGTGGCGGCCCGGGCCCGGTCGCTGGACACCTGCCCACAGGTCGCCTTCACGAAATTCCACCAGATCATCGCCACGGAACTGTCCATTCCCGACACCGAGATGGTGGTGTGTGGCATGAGCCTGGGGCACGCGGATCCAAGCCGCGTTGAAAACACCCTGGTCACCGAGCGCGAGCCGGTGGACGCGTTCGCCAGCTTTCTTGACTGAATCCAAGGAGACTTCCAGATGAACCACAGTCCTTACGCCCAGGGCCTCGATCGCACACCCGCCAACTTCCTGCCGCTGACCCCGCTGGGGTTTCTGGACCGTGCCGCGCTGGTCCATCCGAACCGGACCGCGCTGGTGCACGGCACCCAACGTCAAACCTGGCAACAGACGCGCGATCGCTGCCATCGCCTGGCCTCGGCGCTGGTGCGGCGGGGCATTGAACGGGGCGATACCGTCTCGGTCCTGGCGCCCAACACGCCGGCCATGCTGGAGGCGCACTTCGGGGTGCCACTGGCAGGCGCCGTCCTCAACGCCATCAATTGCCGCCTGGATGCCGAAGGCATCGCCTTCATCCTGCGCCACGGTGAATCGCGGGTGCTGCTGGTGGACCGTGAGTTCGCGGCGCTGGCGTCGCAAGCCGTCGCCGCGCTGGAACACCGGCCCCTGGTGATACGGATCGACGATGCGTTGGCGCCCGACACGCCTTCCGAGGCCGCCGCCCTCGTCTACGACGCGCCGGACTACGAGCAGCTGCTGGCCGAAGGGGACGCGGACTTCGAAGGGGTCTGGCCGCTGGACGAATGGGAGCCGATCGCGCTGAACTACACCTCGGGCACCACCGGCGACCCCAAGGGCGTGGTTCCCAGCCACCGTGGCACCTACCTCATGAGCCTGCTTCAGCTGACCGACTGGGCCGTGCCCAAGGCACCGGTCTATCTCTGGACCCTGCCCATGTTCCACGCCAACGGCTGGTGTTTCACCTGGGCGATCACGGCGGCCGCGGGCACACACGTGTGCCTGCGCAAGGTCAGCGCGCCCGCGATCCTGGATGCCATCACGCACCAGGGCGTCGACCACTTCTGTGCCGCGCCCACCGTGCTGGCGATGCTGGCCAGCCACCCGGCCGCCGACCCCACACCCTTGCCCCGCCAGGTGCGGGTGCTGACGGCGGGGTCCCCGCCACCGGCCGCGATTCTGCAGTCGATAGCCGCCATGGGCTTCGATGTGGACCATGTCTACGGCATCACCGAAGTCTCCGGCACGCCGGTCAGCTGCGTGCGCCAGCCCGAATGGGACGCCCTGGAGGACACAGACCGCGCACGGCTGCAGGCGCGCCAGGGTGTGCGCGCGGCGGCGCTGGAGCAGCTGCTTGTGCTGGACCCCCGGACATTGGAGCCCGTCCCCCGGGACGGCGCGACCACCGGTGAGATCATGATCCGGGGCAACACGGTCATGAAGGGCTACCTGAAGAACACCAGCGCCACCGCCAAGGCGTTCGAGGGCGGCTGGTTCCACACCGGTGATGTGGCCGTTGTCCACCCGGACGGGTATGTCCAGATCACGGACCGGTCCAAGGACGTGATCATCTCGGGCGGCGAGAACATCTCCTCGGTCGAAGTGGAGGACGTGCTGCACCGGCACCCATCGGTCCTGCTGGCGGCCGTGGTCGCGCAGCCCGACGAACGCTGGGGCGAGGTGCCCTGCGCCTTCATCGAGCTCAAGGCCGATGCCGAGGCCGTCACGGAGGCCGGGCTGCTGGCCTTCTGCCGCGACAGGTTGGCGCACTTCAAGTGCCCGCGCCGCGTGGTGTTCGGCGCCCTGCCGAAAACCGCCACCGGCAAAATCCAGAAGTTCCGCCTGCGCGAACTGGCGGGCAGCCGCGATGCCATCACGCGCCTGGCGGCCGTGCCCGAAGCCACCTGATCGCGCCGTCGGGTGTCAGCTGTCGCGGGCGATGGCCTGCAAGGCACTCAGGTCGACGATCTCGATCGATCCGTAGCTCAACCGGATGACGCCTTGTTCCTGCAGCTCCTGCAAGGCCCGGTTGGCCACCTGGCGCGACACGCCGCTGAGCCGGCCAAGCTCTTCCTGGGAAATCGTGATGCGCCGCTCCGTGTTCGGGTAGAGCGCCGGGTTGAACAACTCGGACAGGCTGTAGGCCACCTGGGCCGTGGTGTCCCCCAGGCGAAAGTTCTGCACCAGCGCCACGTAGTGGCCCAGGCGGGCGTTCAGCTGCGCGATCAGCCACAAGGCGAACGGATGGCTCTCTTCCAACATGCGCAGGAAGGCCGCACGGGGAAGAAAGGCCACCACGCTGTCGCGCAGGGCGACCACCTCGTAAGGCCGCATTTCGCCCTTGAGCACGGAACCTTCGCCGAACCACGCCCCCGAGGGCACGCTGGCAAAGGTGCTGCCCTTGCCCCCCTCGGACAGATTCTCCAGCTTGAGCATGCCGTCGACCACGCCCAGCCAGTGGGCCGAGGGGGTGGCACGCGCGCACACCGTCTCACCGGCCACAAACGACCGGAAGGTCAAGGCCTGCCGAACACCCGCGGCCTGTGCGTCGGTCAGGCAGGACAACCACGATGACTGGGCCAGGAAACGTTCGGTGAGGACTGGATTCACGGTGGAGCAACCCAACAGAAGAAGGGCGCATTGTGCTATCGCCTGGGGAGGACGCCAAGCGCAAGACTCGCTTGACCGCGCTGGCCGCTGATGCCTGGCCTGAACCACGCGAGCACGCTCACAGCGGCATGCGCTCGTCCTTGAGCACGCGCAGCACGAAGCTGGACTTGCTGTGGCGTATACCGGGGATCTTGTAGAGCTTCTCGCGCAGCAGGCGTTCGTAGTCGCGCGTGTTCTTCACCGCGATGCGGATGAAGTAGTCGTAGTCGCCCGAAATCAGGTAGGCCTCCATCACCTCGGGGATGGTGGCCAGCGTCTGGCCGAACTCGTACAGCGCCTCGTCGGTGTGGCTGTCCAGCGTGAGCTGCACGATCACCGTGTCCTGCCAGCCCAGCTTGGCGCGGTTGAGGTCGGCGGTGTAGCGCTTGATGACCCCTTCGGCCTCCAGCCGCTTGATGCGGCTCCAGCAGGTCGTGGGCGAGAGGTTCACCGCCGCGCCGATCTCCTGCAGGGTCTTGCGCGAGTCGGCCAGCAACTCGCGCAGGATGGCCATGTCGAAGCGATCGAAGCTGACCGGGAATTCTTCGTCAGAAGAACCGATTGGAAGATTATTTTTCGGCTTTCCCACCCTGAACATCCCCATAAATCGAAAACATTCTGGCAGTTTCGCAGAAAAATTACCGCATGAATACGCAAATCACCGAACACCTTTCCCGCGACACCATGGCCGGCACCGACCCAGCGGCCATGCGCAATGGCGCCGAACGGCTGCTGGACACCCTGCTGGCCTGTGGCGTCGACACGGTCTTCGGCTACCCCGGCGGGGCCGCCCTGCCCATGTACGACGCGCTCTACCAGCGCCCCGCCCTGCGCCATGTGCTGGTGCGCCACGAACAGGCCGCCGTGCACGCGGCCGAGGGCTACGCGCGCAGCACCGGTCGCGTGGGCGTGGTGCTGGTCACGTCCGGCCCGGGCATGAGCAACACCCTCACCGGCCTGCTGGACGCCCACAGCGACGCCATTCCCGTGTTGTGCATCAGCGGCCAAGTGGCCACCGGCGTGATCGGCACCCAGGCCTTCCAGGAATGCGACGCCATCGGCATGTCGCGCCCGGTGACC
Source organism: Hydrogenophaga sp. OTU3427 (assembly GCF_038440225.1). Classification (NCBI taxonomy): domain Bacteria; kingdom Pseudomonadati; phylum Pseudomonadota; class Betaproteobacteria; order Burkholderiales; family Comamonadaceae; genus Hydrogenophaga; species Hydrogenophaga sp. OTU3427. The sequence goes on from NZ_JASATI010000018.1 coordinate 28,301, forward strand.
AAGTGGAACCACCAGCTGCGCGATGCCGGTGAGGTGGAGGCCGCCGTGCGCCAGGCCCTGTACCTCGCCGCCTCGGGCAAACCCGGCCCCGTGCTGCTGGACGTGCCCAAGGACGTGCAGCTGCAACGCATGCCCAACACGCAACGGGTGGACGACGTGCCACCGCCCCGCTCGGCCCCTGCCCTGCCCGCGCCCGCGTTGCTGCGGCAGGCCGCGGACCTCATGCTGGCCGCCCGCCAGCCGGTGCTGTACGGCGGTGGTGGCCTCATCAACGCCGGTCCCTCCGCCTGCGCCGCCTTCACCCGGCTGGCGCGCGACCTGCACCTGCCCACCACGCTGACGCTGATGGGCCTGGGCGCCTTCCCGGCGTCGGACCCGCGTTTCCTGGGCATGCTGGGCATGCACGGCACGCTCGAGGCCAACCAGTCCATGCACCACGCCGACCTCATCGTCTGCGTGGGCGCGCGCTTCGACGACCGCGTGACCAGCAAGCTGGCGGACTTCGCTCCCCACGCCCAGAAGATCCACATCGACATCGACGCGAAAAACATCAACAAGGTGGTGGCGGTCGACGTGGCGCTGCTGGGCGACTGCGGCGCCGTGCTCGATGCCCTGCGGGCCGTCCTGCCCACCGAGCCGCCGGCCTCGGCCCGCCTCGATGCCTGGTGGCAACGCATCCAGGGCTGGCGCGGCCTCGACAGCCTGGGCTTCACGCCGCGCGACGATGTGATCCTGCCGCAGCACCTGATGCACGAGCTGCAACGGCAACTGACGCGGCACGACGCCATCGTCTCCACCGACGTCGGCCAGCACCAGATGTGGGCCGCCCAGCACCTGCGCTTCGAGTCGCCCCGGCGCTGGCTGACCTCGGGCGGCGCGGGCACCATGGGTTATGGCCTGCCGGCGGCCATCGGCGCGCAGATCGCCCACCCCGACAAGACCGTGGTCTGCGTCAGCGGCGACGCCTCCATCCTGATGAACATCCAGGAGCTGTCCACCGCCGTGCAGCACGCCACACCGGTGAAGGTGGTGCTGTCCAACAACACCTACATGGGCATGGTCCGGCAATGGCAGGAGCTGATCCATGGCAACCGGCTCAGCCACAGCTGGAACGCCGCCCTGCCCGACTTCGTGGCCCTGGCCAAGGCCTTTGGCTGGAACGCCCGCCGGGTCGACGCCCCCGATGACCTGGCGGGGGCGCTGGCCGAATGCCTGGCCTGTCCGGGACCGTTTTTCCTCGACGTGCGCGTGGCCCAGCAGGAAAACTGCTACCCCATGATCCCGGCCGGCAAAGGCCACCAGGAAATGATGCTGGGCGACCAGCGCTGGTACCCGGCGGTGGCTTAAAGGGGCGCGAAACGCGCGGCCGCGATCCACAGCCCATGGAACAGCGCGGCCAGGAACACCGTCTCCAGCACCATCAGCGCCACCGGCTTCCAGCCCACCGTCAGGATGTCCTTGAGGTGGGTCTTCATCCCGATCGCCGCCATCGCCGCGATCAGGCACCACTGCGACGCGCTCTTGCCCGCACTGACCACCGCCGCCGGCAGCCAGCCCGTGCTGTTGACGCCCACCAGCACCGCAAACGCCACCGCGAACCACGGCAGCAGCGGCGGGCGCGGCCCGCCCATCGCCTCGCCGCTGGCCAGCATCTGCCGGCGCGCCAGCCACGCCGCCAGCGCGATCACCGGCAGCAGCATCGCCACCCGCATCAGCTTGACCAGCGTGGCCGCGTCCCCCGCCTCGTGCGACAGGCTGTAGCCCGCGCCCACCACCTGCGCCACGTCGTGGATGGTGCCGCCGATGAAGTAGCCCGCTTGCACCGGTGTCATGCCCAGCCATTGCGTGAGCATGGGGTACAGCACCATGGCCAGGGTGGACAGGGTGCTCACGCCGATCACGGTGAACAGCGTGGCCTGCTCCTTGCGTGGGTGCGCCGGCATGGCGGCTGAGAGCGCCAGCGCGGCCGAGGCCCCGCAGATGGCCACCGCCCCGCCGGTGAGCAGGCCGAAGAACATCTGGAAGCCCATCAAGCGGGCCAGGGCGATGCCCACCACGATGGTCAGCGCCACGGCCAGCACCACCATGGCGATGGGCTGCCAGCCCAGGGCCATGACCTGGTCGGCGGTGATGCGCAGCCCCAGCAGCGCCACGCCCAGGCGCAGCACCTGCTGGGCGGTGAAGCCGATGCCGGCGGCGCTGCGGTTCTTCTGCCCGCCTTCTTCCTGCGTGAGGAAGTTCAGCGCCATGCCCAGCAGCAGGGCGAACAGCATGACCGGCGCGCCGTAGTGCTCGGACAGGAACATCGCCGCCACCGCCACCACGGCACTGATGGCCAGGCCGGGCAGCAGGGGTTTCAGGCCACCAGGTGCTTCTGGTCCCAGGACAGGGGTCTCGCTCATGTTCTTCTTGTTTCCAAATATGGAATCATGGATTGCAAAGAAGGAACAGCATACATTCAAACCCGAACGAAGACCACACGCCGCCCGGCGGCACAGCGAGCAGACAGGCCAGCATGAAAAAACACAGTTCGCACTGGGGCGTGTTCACCGCCGAATGGCGGGACAAACAGCTCAGGGTCCAGCCACACGGCAGCGACCCCGACCCCAGCCCCATCCTCGACAACTTCACCACCGGCCTGAGGCACCGCGCCCGCATCACCGCGCCCATGGTGCGCAAGGGCTGGCTGGAGCGCGGCCCCGGCCCCGACAGCCGCCGCGGTCAGGACGAATTTGTCGAGGTGCCCTGGCCCGAGGTGCTGGACCGCCTCGCCAGCGAGCTGCAACGTGTCCAGCGCGAGCACGGGTTGAACGCGATTTTTGGCGGCTCCTACGGCTGGTCCAGCGCCGGCCGTTTCCATCACGCGCAGAGCCAGGTGCACCGCTTCCTCAACACCACGCTCGGTGGTTATGTGCGCAGCGTCAACAGCTACAGCGCCGGCGCCGCCGAGGTGCTGCTGCCCCACCTGCTGGGCGGCATCGAACAGGTCGCGCGCCGCAACGTCACCTGGGAACAGGTGGCCGAACACAGCGAGGTGGTGCTGGCCTTCGGCGGCATGGCGCTGAAGAATTCGCAGGTCGCCAGCGGCGGCGTGAGCCGCCACGTGGAGCGCGAGTCCATGCGGCGGGCGGCGGCCCGGGGCTGCCGTTTCGTCTCGATCAGCCCGCTGCGCTCCGACCTGCCCGACGAGGCCCACTTCGACTGGCTCGCCCCCGTGCCCGGCACCGACACCGCCCTGATGCTGGCCATGGTCCAGGTGATCGTGAGCCGCGGCCTGCATGACACGGATTTCATCGCCCGCTGCTGCGACGGCTGGCCCGCGTTCGAGGACTACCTGATGGGGCGCACCGATGGCACGCCCAAGACACCCGCCTGGGCCGCGCCCCTGTGCGGCCTGCCGGCGGCACAGATCGAGGCGCTTGCCCTGTCGCTGCCGGGCAAGCGTGTGCTGGTGGTCATGTCGCACTCCATGCAGCGCTCCGAGCACGGCGAACAACCGATCTGGATGGGCCTGGTGCTGGCCGCGGCGCTGGGCCAGATCGGCCTGGAGGGTGGTGGCTACAACTACGCGCTGGGCACCTTGTCGCACTATGGCCGCCGCAACAACCTGGTGGCCCCCGCCGCGCTGTCGCAGGGCGACAATGGCATCCAGGACTTCATCCCGGTGGCCCGCATCACCGACATGCTGCTGCACCCCGGCGAGGCCTTCGACTACAACGGCAAGCGCCACACCTACCCACACATCCGCCTGGCCTACTGGATCGGCGGCAACCCCTTCCACCACCACCAGGACCTGAACCGCCTGGCGCGGGGCCTGCGCCAGCTCGACACCTTTGTCGTGCACGAGAGCGCCTGGACGGCCACCGCCCGCTTCGCAGACATCGTGCTGCCGGCCACGCTGACGCTGGAGCGCGAGGACCTGGGCGGCACCCCGACCGATCCCCTGCTGGTGGCCATGCACCGCATCGCCGAACCCCACGGGCTGGCGCGCGACGACTACGACATCTTCTGCGACCTCGCCCAGCGGCTGGGCCGGCTGGAGGCCTTCAGCGAGGGCCGCAACGCCCACGAATGGGTGGTCGAACTCTACGAGCGCACCCGCCGCGCCTGGCAGGACAAGGGAGTGGAACTGCCCGACTTCCCGACCTTCTGGACGGGCGGCGAATTCCCCCTGCCGCAGGCGGCGGACGACGGCGGCGTGCTGCGCGCCTTCCGCAACGACCCCATGGGCAAACCACTGCTCACGCCCAGCGGCAAGGTGCAGATCAGTTCACCGCGCATCGCCAGCTTCGGCTACGCCGACTGCCCCGGACACCCCACCTGGCTGCCGCCCGTGGATGTGCCGACACCCGCTTACCCGCTCTACCTGGTGGCCAACCAGCCCGTGGGCCGCCTGCACAGCCAGCTCGACTTTGGCGCCTACAGCCAGTCGCTCAAGCGCCATGGGCGCGAGGTCTGCACCCTGCACCCCCGGGCGGCGGCGGCGCGAGGCATCGCCGACGGCGACGTGGTGCGGCTGTTCAACGACCGGGGTGCCTGCCTGGCGGCGGTGCGCCTGTGCGAGACCATGCGCGAGGACGTCGTCCAGTTGCCCACCGGCGCCTGGTTCGACCCCATGGACGATGGCCAGGGCCGCATGATGTGTGTGCACGGCAACCCCAACGTCCTCACCCGCGACGTCGGCACCTCCTCGCTCGGCCAGGGCTGCACCGGGCAGTTGACGGTGGTGCAGGTCGAACGTTTCGAGGGGGTGTTGCCGCCGATACGGGCCTACGACCCGCCTTAAGCCAGCGGATTCCCCCGCGCCAGCAACACCGACGCCTGGCGCGCCGCCTCGACTACCAGGGCGGTCATCTTGCGCACGCCGCGTGCGCGCACCCGCGCCGCCGGGCCGGAAATGCCGATCGCGGCGGCGGCCAAACCGTTGGCGGTCAGGACCGGGGCGGCGATGCCCCACACGCTGGCACGCCACTCCCCCCGGTTGACCGCATAGCCCTGCTGGCGCACCTGGGCGAGTTCGATGGTCAGGGCACCGGTGTCGGCCAGGGTGCTGGGCGTGTAGCGGTGCAGCTTGCGTTGCGTCCACACGGCGTCCACGCGCTCATCGCGCCAGGCCAGCAGGACCTTGCCCGTGGCCACGCAGTACGCGGGGGCGCGGCCACCGATGGCGCTGTAGGCGCGCACGGGCTCGGGGCTGTCGAGCTTGTCGATGTAGATCACCTCTTCGCCGCTGAGCACCGACAGGTGGACCGTCTCGTTGCTTTCGGCCAGCAGCCAGCGCATGGCCGGCGCCGCGGCTTCGCGGAAATCCAGCCGGTGCAGGGCCCGTGCGCCCAGTTCCCACACCTTCAATGACGCGCGGTAGCTGCCGCGCCCGCCGTCGTTCACCGCATAGCCCATGTCCACCAGGGCCTGCAGCAAGCGGTGCACGTTGCTGCGGGCCATGCCCAGCTCGGTGGCCAGTTCGCTGACGCCCATGGCGCCATCCCGCGCCACAAGGACTTCGAGCAGCTGCAGGCCCTTGATGAGGGTGTTGTTCATGTCCTTCTCCTGTTCCCAAATACGGAATCATGGATTGCAAATAAGGAACAGCATACAGTCAATCCAGACAGAAATACCAACCGCCATTCCGCGGCGTCGCTCCCCACCGTGGCACCGCGCCCCCTCACAGAGGATCATCCATGACAAACGCACCCCGGCCGCTGACGGGGATCAAGGTCGTCGAGTTCTGCCAGGTCGCCGCCGGACCGTTCTGCGGCATGCTGCTGGCCGACTACGGCGCCGAGGTCCTGAAGATCGAGCCCCCCGAGGGCGACACCCTGCGCCAGTGGCCGCCCATTCACAACGGCGACTCCGAGAACTTCGCCTCGCTCAACCGCTCCAAGCGCTCCATCGCGCTCGACCTGAAGAACCCCGAGGACCTGGGCCTGGCACGCCGGCTGGTGCTGGAGGCGGATGTTCTGGTGGAGAACAACCGGGCGGGCGCCATGGAGCGCCTGGGCCTGGGCTGGAGCTGGTGCCACGCGCACAAGCCCAGCCTGATCTACTGCTCCATCTCGGCCTACGGGCAGGCCGGCCCGCGCTCGGGAGAGGGGGGCTTCGACCTCACCATGCAGGCGGCCGCAGGCGTGATGAGCGTGACCGGCGAGGCCGATGGCGCGCCGGTGAAGTGTGGCGTGCCGATTTCGGATTTCACCGCCGGCCTGTACGCGGCCTTCTCGATCAGCGCGGCGCTGGCCCAACTGCGCGGGGGCGGAGAGAACGCCCGGGGGTGCCACATCGACGTGCCCATGTTCGCCACCACCATCGCCGTGGGCGCGCTGCAGACCAGCGAATATTTCGGTACTGGCCGCAACCCGCGCCGGCTCGGCTCGGCCCATCCGCGCAACGCGCCCTACCAGGCCTTCCGCTGCGCCGATGGCTGGTTCGCCATCGCCGCGGGCAACAACAAGCTCTGGCGCGCCGTGTGCGAGGTGGCCCACACGCCCGCACTGCTGGACGATCCGAGGTTCGCCACCACCGCCCTGCGCGCGGCCAACCAGACCGCGCTGAAGGATTTGCTCGAGGCGGTGTTCACGCACGCCAACATCACCGACTGGGTGAGCCGCTTCGCCGCCGCCGGCGTGCCCTCGGCGCCCATCAACGGCTTCGCGGAGGCGCTGGCCGATCCGCAGGCCGCCTTCCTGGACCTGGTGCGCCCCATGCAGCTGCCGGGTGGCCGCGAGAGCCGCACCGTGGGCTGCCCGGTGCGGATTGACGGGCAGGCCATCGCAGTCGACACCCGCCCGCCCGCACTGAACGAGCACGGCCTGCACATCCGTGCCACCCACCAGGAGGGCTGACCCCATGCACCTGCCACAGGCCGCGTCCGGTCCGATGGACACCCTGGCGCCACTGCGCGACTTCGTCACCGCGACCACCCACATCGTTGGCCAGGCCGGCCAGAACGAGGCCCAATGTGTGGCCGCGGTGCGAGAACAGCTGGCGCGCCTGATCGCGCACGACGGCTGGCTGCCCGACTTCGCCACCCTGCCCCACCCCGAGCACTACCAGCAATACCTCCTGCACTGCGATCCGCTGGAGCGCTTCAGCGTGGTCAGCTTCGTCTGGGGTCCGGGCCAGCGTACGCCGATCCACGACCACTGCGTGTGGGGCCTGGTGGGCATGCTGCGTGGCGCCGAGACCGGCCAGGCCTTTGAGTGCCAGGCCGCAGGCCCCATGCGGGCCAAGGGACCGGCGGTGCGCTTGTCGCCGGGCGACATCGAACTCGTGTCGCCGCACACCGGCGACATCCACCAGGTGGCCAACGCCCTGGCCGACCAAAGCTCCATCAGCATCCACGTGTACGGCGGCAACATCGGCGCCGTGGCGCGGCACGTGTACGACCCCGCCACCAGCGTGGCCAAGCCCTTTGTGTCGGGCTACTCGTCGGCCCAGGTACCCAACCTGTGGGACCGCTCGCACAGCGTACGGGCACGCCTCGCGGGGAGCAGGCCATGATCGAACAGCACGGCGACCAAGGCGTCCGCGTGCTGACCCTCGCGCAGCCGCAGCGCGGCAACGCCTTGTCCGAGGCCTTGGTGGAGGCACTGATCGCGGCGGTGGAAACCAGCTGCGCCGACCCCACGCTGCACACGCTGGTGATCGACGCGCAGGGCCGGCACTTCTGCACCGGCTTTGACCTCGGCGACGCCCCCCAGGCCAGCGCCGAGCCACAACCGGACAACGCCGCGGACCGGGATGGCCCGCTGCTGTGGCGCTTCGCCCGCATCGAACAGCTGCTCGCCCTGCTGTGGCATGCGCCGCTGCGCACCGTGGCGATCGCCCAGGGCCGGGCCTGGGGCGCCGGTGCCGACCTGTTCGCCGCCTGTGACCTGCGCTGCGCCACGCCCGAGACCCAGTGGCGCTTCCCAGGGGCCGGCTTCGGCATCGTCCTGGGCACGCGGCGCCTCGCGGCGCTGGTGCAAGAGCCGCAGGCCATGGCCTGGGTGACCCAGGGCCAGACCATCGATGGCGCCCAGGCACTGGCCAGCGGCCTGGCCACCGCCCTGCTGCCCGACGCCAGCGACTGGCGGCAACACCTGCCGCCGCTGGCGGTGGACCGCGCGACCTATGCCCAGCTCAAGGCGGCCACGCGCCCCGACCACCGCGACGCCGATCTCGCGGCCCTGGTGCGCTCAGCGGCCGCGCCCGGCCTGCGGCAACGCATGGCCGCCTACCGCGAGCGCAGCAGGCGGCCCCCACCGTAGACGCGGCGCCCGCCCCCCCGATTCGTCAGCAACAACACCCACAGGAGACACCCATGAACCACCCACTTCGCCGGCGCTTGCTCGCCGCCTTGGCCCTGGCCACCCCGCTGATGGCCGCCATGCCCACCGTCCACGCCCAGGACGGCTGGCCCTCACGCCCCATCCGCATGGTGGTGCCCTTCCCCCCCGGTGGATCGTCCGACATCCTGGGCCGGCTGATGGCCGAGCAGATGGGCAAGCTGCTCAACGCCAACATCTTCGTGGACAACAAGCCGGGTGGCACCACCCAGGTCGGCACCGACTTCGTGGCCGCCGCGGCGCCCGACGGCTACACCCTGCTGCTGGCCGCCGCCACCAGCTTCACCGTGCTGCCCAACCTGCGCAAGCTGAGCTACGGCATGGAGAGTTTCGAGACCGCCGGTGGCATCGCGGACTACCTGGCGGTGATGGCGGTCAAGAAGTCCCTGCCGATCAAGAACGTGAAGCAGTTCGTGGCCTACGCCAAACAGCGCCCGGGCGAGCTGTCCTTCGGCTCGGCGGGCGAGGCTTCGGCCGGCCATGTGTACGGACTCACCCTGGCGCGCGACACCGGCATCAAGGTCCTGCATGTGCCCTTTCGCGGCTCCGCCGCCGCATCGACCGCCCTGGTCGGCGGCGAGATCGACTTCATCATCGATGGCGCCATCACGCCCATGGTGAAGGCCGACCGCGTCGAGCCCCTGGCGGTGATGTACCACAAGCGCCACCCCGACCTGCCCAACGTGCCCACGCTGCACGAGGCCGGCTTCGACATCACCTCGGCCAAGGGCGCGGGCTGGGGCCTGCTGGCGCCCAAGGGCACACCTGCGCCCATCATGGCCCGCCTGTCGGAAACGCTGCAAAAGGTGCTGCAGCAGAAAGAGGTGCACGAGGCCCTGCAGCGCGCCAACTCGATACCGGCCTGGCAGACGCCCGAGGAGTTCCGGCAAGGCATCGCCGCCGACCGCGCCATGTACAGCGAACTGCTGCCCGCGATCGGCATTCGCGGCAACTGAACCCCACGGAACCCCACGCCCACCATGAACCTGTCCGACATGTCCACCCCGCGCTACCCGCAAGCCAACCAGTCCGTCCGCCAGATCCTGCACCCCGCCAGCGTCGCCATCGTCGGGGCCTCCGACAGCGAGGCCAAATGGGGCGGCCGCCTGCTGCGCTACATGCTCAAGCACCGCCACGACGGGGCGCTCTACCCCATCAACGCCCGCGCCACCGAGCTCCTGGGGCAAAAGGCCTACGCCTCGCTGCTCGACTGTCCCGGCCCGGTGGACCTGGCCATCCTCCTGGTGCCGCGCGAGCACGTGCGCGCGGCGATTGAAGACTGCGTGAAAAAGCAGGTCGGCTGCGCCTTGTGCATCACCGCCGGCTTCGCAGAAACCGGGCCCGAGGGCCGGGCCGACGAAGAGGAACTCGTGGCCCTCGCTCGCGCCGGTGGCGTGCGCCTGATCGGCCCCAACTGCATGGGCCTGATGAACGCCCACCACAACCTGTGCGCCACCACGGGCGTGGTGATGGGATCGGTGCCGCGCCTGCCCGCCGGCGGCATTGGCCTGGCCAGCCAGAGCGGCGCGCTGATGGGGGCGATGATCTCGCGCGGCGTCGATGTGGGCGCCGGCTTCTCGTCCACCATCTCGGTCGGCAACCAGGCCGACCTCGACCTGAACGACTTCCTCGAGTACCTGATCGACGACCCCATGACCGAGGTGATCTGCCTCTACATGGAAGGCGTCAAGGACGCCGGCCGCTTCACCGCCCTGCTGGCCCGCGCGGCCGCAGCGGGCAAGCCGGTGTGTATCGCCAAATCGGGCCGCAGCGAGGCCGGCGCCAAGGCGGCGGCGTCCCACACCGCCAGCCTGGCCGGCGCCTGGCCCGCCTTCGAGGCCATCTGCCGGCGCTGGGGGGTGTACCTGTTCGAGACCATTTATGACCTGTTGCAAGGCGCGCAACTGCTGCAGCGCGGCAAGCGCGCGACCTCGACCCGTGTCGCGGTGTTCTCGGGCTCGGGTGGTGGCGGCGCGTTGCTGGCGGACGCCCTCGAAGCCCACGGCCTGGACCTGCCCCACCTGTCGAGCGACACCGAGGCGGCCGTGGCCAACGTGCTGCCCGCCACCCACCGGCAACTCCCGTTTGACTTCGGCATGCTCAACCACAACACCCCGGCCGACCCCGAGGTGGCCGGTGGCTCGGTGGGCATCGCGCTGGACCGCGCCATGGCGGACCCCGCCGTCGGCGCGGGCATCCTGCTGCTGACCACCCAGCCCGGGCAGGAGCGGGTGGTCGAGGCGGCCATCTCGGCCGCCGACCGCAACGGCAAGCCGCTGCTGTTCGTGCAGGGCGCGGGCGACCACGGTGACGTGGCGCGCCGCATGTTGCGCGAGGCGGGCCACGGCTACCTGGACAGCCCACACGACGCGCTCAAGGTGGCCGCCGCGCTGACCCAGCGCGAACAGCCCGAGCCGCTCCCGGCGCCCACGCCCCGCCACCCGCTGCCCGACGGGCTGGCCAGCGGCTTCCTCACCGAACCCGATGCGCGGCGCCTGCTGGAATCGGCCGGCATCCCCACCACCCGCTGGCGCCTGGCGCTGGACGCCGATGCCGCCGTGGCGGCGGCGCGCGAGATCGGCGGCGCGGTGGCCATCAAGGCGGTGAGCGCGGCCATCGTGCACAAGAGCGACGTCGGCGGCGTGCGCCTGGGCGTGTCGGGCGACGCCGCCGTGCGCCAGGCCTGCGAGGGCATCGCCGCCGCGGCCAGGGCCGCCGGCGTGCCGGCCCTCGACGGCTTCCTGGTGACCGAGATGTGGCGCGCCGATGCCGAGCTGATCCTGGGCATCCAGCACGACCCGGACTTTGGCCCCATGGTCATGGTCGGCGCGGGCGGCGTGCTGGTGGAGCTGATGAAGGACGTGCAGCTCGCCCCCGCCCCGCTCTCCCACGCGACCGCGCGGCGCATGCTCGCTCGCCTGCGCAGCCTGCCACTGCTCACCGGCTTCCGCGGACGCGCGCCCGCCGACCTGGACACCATCGCCGACGTGCTGGTGCGCTTGGGCACCCTCGCCGCCGGCGCGCAGGGACAGATCCGGGAACTCGACATCAATCCCCTGTTCGTGGCCGGCAACCGGGTGGTCGCCGCCGACGCCCGCGCCACCCTGGCCTGAGTTTTTTTGAACACACCCACACCACAAGGACACCCGACATGCCAGCCATCCTCTACGAATCCAGCGAAGGCATCGCCCGCATCACCATCAACCGCCCGGACGCCCGCAACGCCATCAACAACGATGTCGTCCAGGGCCTGCACGACGCCTGGCAACGCTTCGCCCGCGAGGACGACCGCGTCGCCGTGCTGTCGGCGGCGGGCGACCTGGCCTTTTCGGCCGGCGCCGACCTCAAGGACATGCCGCGCGACATCTGGCTGTCCATGCCCAACCTGTCCGTGCCCTGCGACAAACCCATCATCTGCGCCATCAACGGTGTCGCCGTCGGCGCGGCCGCCACCATGGTGATGCTGGCCGACATGGCCGTGGCGGAAGAGCAGGCCCAGTTCATCTACCCCGAGGCCAAGATCGGCGCCTTCGCCGGCGTGATGGCGGGCTTTCCCCCCCGCATGCAATACAAGGCCGGCCTGGAATGGCTGATGACCGGCGACCCCATGTCGGCGCAGCGTGCCTACGAGATCGGGCTGGTCAACCGCATCGCGCCCAGGGGCGGCGCCCTGCCCGCCGCGATGGAGACCGCCCGCAAGATCGCCGCCAACGCGCCGCTGGTGGTGCAGGCGATGAAATCCATCGCGCGCCACACGCTGCCGACCTCGCCCACCGAGCGCTACTACCCCCAGCGGGCCATGCTGGACGGCATCGCCCAAAGCGCCGACATGCAGGAAGGCGTGGCGTCCTTCAAGGAAAAGCGCGCGCCCCGCTTCACCGGCCGCTGAGGCCCGTTCCCCACCCCACCCAGGAGACACCATGCACCTCACCCGACGCCTTCTCGCGCTGACGGCCCTGGCCGCCTGTGGCGCCACCCTCACCCCGGCCTGGGCCCAGGCCGACAAGGGCTGGCCCAACAAGCCCATCCGCTTCATCACGCCCTACCCGCCAGGCGGCTCCTCGGACATCATCACCCGCTTCATCGGCGAACGCGTGTCCAAGGCCGTGGGGCAACCGGTGATCGTGGAGAACAAGCCCGGCGCGGGCGCCACGCTGGGCACGGAATACGCCTCGCGCGCGCCGGCCGACGGCTACACCTTCTTTGTCGGGCCCACGGCCACCGTGGCCATCGCGCCCTGGCTCATGAAGGTCGGCTACACGGCCGACAGCTTCGTCTCCGTGGCCAAGCTCAGCTCGTCCTATGGCCTGATCGCCGCGCGCAAGGACGCCCCCTTCAACAACTACAAGGAGTTCGTGGCGGCGGCCAAGTCCCAGCCGGGCAAATTCAACTTCGCCTCCAACGGCGTGGGCTCCATCGTCCACATGACGGGCGTGCTGCTGCACAAACAGTCGGGCATCGACGTCACGCACATCCCCTACAAGGGCGCGGTCGAGTCCATGACCGACATGATGGGCGGGCGCATCGACGTGATGTACGACCCCGTCACCGCGCCGCGTGTGAAAGCCGGTGAACTCAAGGGCCTGGCCACCACCGGCAACGAGCGCAACCCCAACCTGCCTGATCTGCCGACCCTGAAGGAGCTGGGCTTCGACATGGACACCCCAAGCTGGTTCGGCCTGTTCGCCCCCAAGGGCACACCGGCCGACATCGTGGCCCGCATGGCCGAAGAGACACGCAAGGTGCTGGACGGCCCCGGGGTGCGGCAGCAGTTGTTGATCTCGGCCATGTACCCCGACTACGAGGGTCCGGCCGAGTTTGGCAAACGCGTGTTGGCCGACGCGGCCTTCTTCCGCAACCTGATCCAGAAGGAAGGCATCAAGGCGGAGTGAGGTCCGCGCCGCTCAGGCAGCAAACGCGCTGTGCGCGTCCATGGCCTTGAGCGAATAGACATAGGCGGCGCCGGCGTTGAGGGCGATGGCCGTGGACAGGGCCTCGGCCAACTCGGCTTCCGTGACACCCGCGGCGCGCGCGGCCTGGGCGTGGGATGCGATGCAGCCCTCGCAGCGTGTGGTCACGGCCACGGCCAGGGCGATCAGTTCGCGGGTCTTGGCGTCCAGCGTGCCGGTGCCGCCCTGCGCTTCGTTGAGGCCACGGAAGGCGGTGAGCAGCTTGGGGTGGTGCTTGGCCAAGGCGCCGCTGACGGCGCGGTTGTTCTTCAGGAGATCGAGCCAGTTGTTGAGCATGTGAAGGTCCGGCAAAAACAAGGTGATCAGTCGCGGCCCGCGGCGATGGGCCGCCGAGGGTCGGCGCACCATTCGCTCCACGAGCCGGCGTACAGGCGGCCCATGGGCAGGTCAGCAATTTCCATGGCCAGCAGGTTGTGGCAGGCGGTCACGCCCGAGCCGCACTGCGCCACCACCGCGTCGCCACGGTGCGCGCCCAGCACGGCCCGCCATTCGGTGGCCAGCAGATCGGCCGGTTTGAAGTGGCCATCGGGCCCCAGGTTGTCGGTGAAGGGCCGGTTCACCGCGCCCGGGATGTGGCCGGCGCGGGGGTCGATCGGCTCCACCGTGCCGGCATACCGCTCGGCCCCTCGGGCGTCCACCAGCAGCGCATCGCGGCTGTGCAGGTTGCGTTCGACGAAGCGGGCGTCGACCCACAGGTGATCGTGTGTCACCGGCGCTTCAAAGACCATCGCTTCGTGCCGTGGCGCTTCAGTAGACACCGCGCCGCAGGCCGCCACCCAGGCCTGCCAGCCGCCGTCCAGCACACGCACCTGACGGTGTCCGAGCCAGCGCAACAACCACCACAGGCGGGCGGCGTACATGCCCCCTGAACGGTCGTAGGCCACCACCGGCGCGCCAAAGGCAACGCCCTGCGCGCCGAGCCAGCGCACCAGGGCACCGGCCTCGGGCAGGGGATGGCGTCCGTTGGTGCCGGTCTTGGCGCCGGAGAGGTGCTCGTCCAGATGCGCATGCACGGCGCCGGGAATATGGCCCTCCGCGTACTGCCGCGCACCGGCGAAGGTGTCGCCCAGGTCGTGGCTGCAGTCCACCACCCGCACCTGCGCCAGTTGTCCCAGCAGCTCGCCGGCCGTGATCAAGGCTGTGTGGCGCGCCATCAGATCACCCCCGCTTCGCGCAATGCCGACATCTGTGCGCCCGACAGGCCCAGCTCCGCGGCCAGTACGCCCTCGGTGTCGGCGCCCAGCTGAGGCGGTGGCCGCAAGTCCACCGGTGTGCGGGAAAAACGGAAGGGGCTGCGCACCACCGGCAGCGCGCCGTGCTGCGGGTGCTGCACCTCGGCGCGCAATCCACGGTGCACCACCTGCTCGTGCCCGAAGGCGTCGGCAATGCTGTTGACCGGGCCACAAGGCACGCCCTTTTCACCGAGCTGGGTGGTCAGCGCGCCACGCAGCATGGTCTGGGTCACGGCCTCGATCTCGAGGTCGAGCTCGGCGCTGTGCTGCATGCGCGCGGCGTTGGTCTGGAAACGCGGCTCGGAGAGCCATTGCTCGCGCCCCAGGGCCTTGCACAGGCGGGCCCATTGCCCGTCGTTTCCGATCTGGATCAGCAGCGGGCCGTCGGCGCAGCGGTAGCAGTTGGACGGGGCGAACAAGAGACTGCCGTTGCCCGCGCGGCCGGCCACGCGGCCGGTGTTGAGGTAGTTCTGCGACAGGTGGGTGGTGGCGGCCACCGCCACGTCGAGCAGGGCCACATCCAGGTGCTGACCTTCGCCAGTGCGCTCGCGGTGGAACAGCGCGGCCAGCACCGACGAGGTCGAGATCATGCCGGTCATGACGTCGACCAGGGGCACCATGGAGCGCATGGGCCCGGCGCCGGGCCTGCCCTCGGGGATGCCGCAGGTGCTCATGATGCCGGACACCGCCTGCAGCACCGGGTCGTAGCCCGGCCAGGAGGCCATGGGGCCGTCCTGCCCGTAGCCGGTGATGGAGCAATAGACGATGCCGGGGTTGACGGCGCGCACGGCGTCGTAATCAAGTCCGTAGCGCTTGAGATCGCCCACCTTGAAGTTCTCGGCCAGCACGTCGCAGCGCGCGGCGAGGTCCAGCACGATCTGGCGGCCGGCGGCCTGGGTGAAGTCCAGGGTCAACGAACGCTTGCCCCGGTTGACGCTGATGTAGGACGGCGTGTCGCGTGTCGGCTGGCCGTCGGGGTTCTTGAGAAATGGCGGGGAGTGGCGCATCTCGTCGCCCACGCCGGGGCGTTCGATCTTGTAGACCTCCGCGCCCATGTCGGCCAGGGCCTGTGTGCACCAAGGCCCTGCGAGCACGCGGGTGAGGTCCAGCACCTTGATGCCGGAAAGGATGTGTTGTGTCATGGATGACCTGTGGCTGCCGGGTGGCGTCAATCGATCTGGATCCTGGCGCGGCTTCGGATGTCGGCGACCTTCCTCAGGTCGGCCCGGATCAGCTCGCCGAAGGCACTGCCGGTGAGCAGGGACATCTCCAGGCCAGCGGCCTGGAAGGCCTTGCGGGCCTCGGGATCGCCCACGATGTCCTTGCCGACGGCGGCGATCTTCTCCACCACCTCAGGCGGCAGCCCCGCTGGCCCCACCAGGCCGAACCAGCCGAACAGATCAACGGCCGGCCCGCCCGACTCGGTGATGGTGGGAATCTGTGGGTAGGCCTCGACACGCTGCCGGCCGAGCGTGGCCAGGATGCGGATGCGGTTGTCGCTGGCCTGCGTCAGCACGATGGGGTCGATCATCATCTGGATGCGGTGGGCCATCATCTCGGTGAGGCCGGCCGCCGAGCCCTTGGCCGGCACGTGCAGCATGTCGCTGCCGGTCAGCAGCTTGAAGTATTCGCCCACGAAGTGACCAAAGGAGCCGATGCCGGACGAGGTGTAGTTCAGTTTGCCGGGTTCTTTTTTTGCCAGGGCCACCAAGTCGGCCACCGTGCGCACCGGGAGATCGCTGCTGACGGCCAGGAACTGCGTCGCGTCGACCACCTTCATGATGGGCGTGACCAGGCGCGCGGTGTCGTAGGGGCTGGGCTCGCGGCCGGCCGACTGGATCACCAGCGCGCCGTTGTTGGCCGACAGCAGGGTGTAGCCATCGGGCTTGGCGCGCATGACGGCCTGCGAGCCGACCACGCCCGCCGCGCCGGGCTTGTTCTCGACGATGAAGGGCTGGCCCAGCGCCTTTTGCAGGCGGTCGGCCACCAGGCGCGCGACCACATCGTTGGTGCCACCCGGGTTGTAGGGCGAGACGATGGTGACCGGGCGCGAGGGCCAGCGGTCCTGGGCCAGGGCACGGCCGGTCGCCACCAGGGGCGCCGCCGCCGCCGCGGCCAGCAAGGTGCGGCGACGCAATGAGGTGGGCGTGGCCAGGGCGTGGGAGGGTTGGGTGGGGTTCAATGCTGTCTCCGTCTTGTGGTGGTGCGCGGGGCGTCGCTCTAGAAAATCTTGTCGGGGTTGAGGATGCCGTGGGGGTCGAGCACGCTCTTGATCTGCCGCATCAGATCGACCGCCGGCGCGCCGGTCTCGCGCAGCAGAAAGGCCTTCTTGTGGTAGCCGATGCCGTGCTCCCCGGTGCAGGTGCCACCCATGGACAAGGCCAGGTGCACGATGGCCTCGTTGAGCGCCTCGGCGCGGTCGCGCTCCGCCTCGCTGTCGGGGTCGACCACCATCAGCACGTGGAAGTTGCCGTCACCCACATGGCCGAAGATCATGTGGGGAAAGGGGGCGTCGGCCATGATGGCGGCCGCGCCTTCGATCGACTCGGCCAGACGGGAGCGCGGCACGCAGGTGTCGGTGGTGATGATCTGCGCGCCCGCCCGCACCTGGCGGCAGCTGTAGTAGGCGTGGTGCCGGGCCTGCCAGAGCCGGGTGCGCTCCTCGGGGCGTTCGGCCCACTGGAAGTCCTCGCCCGCGTGCTGTTGCGCGATCTCGCTCAGCAGGCCGATCTGCTCTTCGAGCGAGGCCGGCGAGCCATGGAATTCCATGAACAGCGTGGGCCGTTCGCGCAAGGCCAGCTCGGGCGTGGCGGTATTGATGGCGCGGATGGAACGCGCGCACAGGTACTCGCTGCGCGCGATCGGCAACCCGGCCTGAATCGCCTCGATCACCGTGCTCACCGCCGAGTGCGCGTCGGAGAAGGTGATCACCGCCGCCGACACCGACTCGGGCAGCGGGAACAGCCGCAGCGTGACTTCGGTGATCACGCCCAGCGTGCCCTCGGAGCCCACGAACAGGCGGGTCAGGTCGTAGCCCGCGGCGGACTTGACGGCCCGGGTGCCGGTGTGGACCACCCGGCCGTCCGACATCACCACGGTGAGGGCCAGCACGTTCTCGCGCATCGATCCGTAGCGGACGGTGTTGGTGCCAGAAGCGCGGGTAGCGGCCATGCCACCCAGGCTGGCGTGTGCCCCCGGGTCCACCGGGAAAAACAGGCCTTCGGTGCGCAGGGCGGCGTTGAGCTGCTCCTTGGTCACGCCCGCTTGCACGGTGGCGGTGAAATCGCTGACGTCGATGCGCACGATGTGATTCATGCGGGACAGGTCCAGACAAACGCCGCCACGCGTGGCCAGCAACTGCCCCTCGAGCGACGAACCGGCACCGAAGGCGATGACGGGGACGCGCTGCGTGTTGCACAGCGCCAGCACGGCCTGCACCTCGGCCTCGTTCTCGGCAAACACCACCACATCGGGCGGTGTCGCGGGAAACGGCGACTCGCCGCGTCCATGCTGTTCGCGCACCGCCGCGGCGGTGGAGCAGCGATCGCCAAAACGCGCCCGGAGTTCGTCCAGCAGGGCCTCGGGCAAGGCGCTCGGTTCATGGCGGTCCATCATCAGCATCCAGTGAATTGGGGGGCACGCTTCTCGCGGAAGGCGCGCACGCCTTCCTGGGCGTCGGCGCTCTGGACCACGCGGTCCACCAGGGCACCCGTGCGGTACATGGTTTCCGAAGGGCTGCTGGGCAGCGTGGCCAGGGTCAGCTCCTTGAGCTGCGCCAGCACCAGCGGCGCCGACTTTGCCAGCTGGGCGGCCATCTCCAGCGCCACCGCCATCTGCTCGCCGTGTGGCGTGACACGGTTGACCAAACCCACATCATGGGCACGGGCGGCCGACACCGGGCCGCCGAGCAGCATCAGCTCCATCGCGATCTTGTGTGGCACCCGCACGCCCAGGCCGGCAATCAGTCCCTTGGACACACCCACGCGCGCCTCGGGGTACAGAAACTGTGTGGTGTCGGAAGCCACGCAGAGATCGCAATAGGCGACGATGGCCAGCGCCAGGCCAACCACATGGCCTTGCACCACCGCGATCAGCGGCTTGCCGACCACGATGCCCACGTCCGGCACCGCGCGCCAGAACTGCTCTGGCGGCGCCGTCAGATCGGCGCCCGCGCAGAAGCTGTCGCCACTGGCACACAGCAGGCCCACACGATCCTCGCCGTCTCGCAGCCGCTCCAGCGCGGCCCTCAGTTCCTCGCACATGCGCGCGGTCATGGCGTTGCGCTTGTGCGGCCGCTCGAGGGTGATGACGGCCACACCCGCTTGCGAGCGGTAACTCACCGATCCTTCGCTCATCCGTGTCTCGCTCTTTCTTGTCTGGCCGCGCCATCAACAGGTGGCGCGGAGCCCGCACTCTAGGCCGGTCCATTCAAAATAAAAAGCGAGAAATTCTTTAGGATTCACAAGCAAACAGATAACAATACAAGCGCTATCGCTCCCCGATTCATGCAAGTCAAGATCCGACAACTCAAGGCCCTGGACGCGGTGGTCCGCCTGGGCAGCTTCGTGGAAGCCGCGCAGGCGCTGCACGTGACGCCGGCCGCGCTGAGCCTGGCCATCCGCGAGCTGGAGGAATGTGTGGGTTTCCGGGTGCTGGAGCGCACCACGCGGCGCCTGGCCCTGACCGACGCCGGCCGCGGGTACCTGGTGTTCGCGCAACGCGTGCTGTCGGAGCTGGAAGCGGCCGAGCGCTACGCCCGCGACATCCACGCCGGCCATGCGGTCGTTCGCATCGCCACCACGCAGACCGTGATCGCCACCCTGCTCACACAGGCGCTGATCGACGTACACCGGTCCTTCCCCCACATCCGCCTGCAACCCCTGGACGTGGCGGCCAACGGGATCGTCGACGCCTTCGCCAGCGGTGCCGCGGACATCGCCATCGGGGTCAACCTGCCCCTGGACGAAGGCATGGAGTCGCAGCTGCTGTTCGCGTCGCGCTGGTTCGCCTATCTGGCCAGCGGCCACCCCCTGGGACGCCGCCGCCGACTCGACTGGCACGAACTGGCGGGCCACAGCCTGTTCATGACCAAGTCATCGAACTACCTCAAGCTGCGCGCGGCGCTGGGCCGTTCGGTCGACCTGGTCGACGTGCAGGAGTCCACCGCCACCGCCGGCATCGCCATGGCCTCGGTGGGCTCCGGCATCGCCGTCTTCCCCGGTTATGTGCAGCCGATCGCCAAGGTGCTGGGCGTCAAGTGTGTGCCCATCGTCGCCCCGGCCATTCCCCACGAGCTGTACATCGGTGTGCGGCGCCAACCGTCCAGCAGCGCCCCCATCCACCTGGTCCGCGACGCCATCGCACGCGCGGTGGCCCAGCAATGCCAACACCTGAAGTGACGGACACCCAGGGCGACTCTCCAAAAAAAAGAGCTCCCTGCGGGGAGCCTAAACCTTGGAAATGGGGTGCCCCTCAGTGCTGGAACGCCTGGCGGACCAGCGCCTGGAGGCCATCGTCACGGGTGAAGCCCAGGGCATCGGCGAGGTCAGTGCGCAAGGGCGGAAATCGGCCAAACAGGGCTTCGATGTGTTCGTCCGGGTCATAACGGACCAGGCCGTGCGCGGCGGTGCCATGAACTTCGGCAATGGCATCCACCAGCTGGTACATGGAGAAACGCAGCGCGGGCAAGGTCCACGCCCGGCTGGCCGTGCTGCCGTCCAGCACCAGCGTGGCGGCATGAAGCAGTTGATCGAGCAAGCAGGGCAGGGACGAGGCCCAGGTCGTGGCCGACGCCGACACCGGGCACACGAACGGCCGGCCCGCCGCCAGCTCGCGGATGATGTCGCTCAGGAACGCGGACAGCTGGCCAGTGGGTGCCGGCGGCCGGGCCAGCACGCCAGGAATGCGCACGGCGCGGCCATCGATCCAGCCGCGCCGGCTGCAATCGCTCACCAGGATTTCGCCGATGAGCTTTTGTGCGCCATAGGTCATCTGGGGCCGGGCTGGCGTGTCGTCCGTCACCTGCGCCGGCATGCGCCCCAGCACGGCGATGGAGCTGGCGAACACAAAAATCGGCGCCCGTCCGCCACGCTCCACCTGCGCCTGCCCCAACTCCAGCAGTGTCTGCGTGGCATCCAGGTTCACACGCCGGGCGCGGCGGGGATGTTGCTCCGCCGTGCCTCCTGGCAGGCTGGCCAGGTGAAACACCACATCGATGGCTTGATGGCCCAAGGCGGAGGCCAGCCAGTCGGCGTCGCCGATGTCGCCCGCGAGTGTGCGCACCGACACAGGCGCGGAAATGGCCGCCGCGGCGGGCAGCGGCGCGGCGAAGTCCAGGTCCACCAACGTGAGCTGCTGGATGGCACGCCCCCGCAAGACGCCGCTGGCCAGCAGGCGCCCGACCAATGCGCTGCCCACAAAGCCCGAGGCGCCGGTGATGACGATATGCATGGGGTCCACCTCAGGCCTGCGCCACCACGCGCTGATCGATGGCACCGAAGGGACCGTCACGGCCATCGTCGAAGCGGGCCGACATGCGCACCTGGTCGCCAAAGCGCATGAAGCCCGTGCGGATCTCACCGAGGTCGATTTTTTCGATCACACGTCGCTCCGCCACACAGGCCGAACCCGCTTCCCTCGAATGGTTGGACACGGTGCCGGAGCCCACGATGGTGCCGGCCGTGAGGCGGCGCGTGCGCGCGGCGTGGGCCACCAGTTGCCCAAAAGAAAAATTCATCTCGCCACCGTGCGGTTCACCGAACCGCTCACCATTCCACTGGACCCCAAGCCGCATGTGCACCCGGCCATCGCGCCAGGCGCCGTCCAGTTCATCGGGGGTGACCGCCACTGGAGCAAACGCGGTGGACGGCTTGGCCTGCAGGAAGCCAAAGCCGGTTTTCATCTCGTGGGGCCCCAAGGCCCTCAGGCTCCAGTCGTTGATCTGCACGATCAGCCGCACGGCGGCCAGTGCGTGCTCGGGCGAGGCTCCCATGGGCACGTTGTCGCAGACCACACCGAACTCGCCCTCGAAGTCGATGCCGTCCTGCTCGCTGGGCAAGGGCACATCGTCGTGTGGTCCGAGGAAGTCGTCGCTCGCGCCCTGGTACATGACCGGGATGGTGTCGAAGTGGGGTATCGGTGGTGTGTTGAAGGCCTGTTCCATCAAGCGCCCGTGGTTCAGGAAGGCCGATGCGTCCAGCCACTGCGGGCTGCGCGGCAGCGGCGCCCCACAGGCGCGGGGGTCGAAGGCAAACGCCGCCGCAAGTCCACCGGCGTTCAGCGCGTCATACCGGGCCTGCAGGCAGGGCGCCAGTTGGCTCCAGCCCTGCAGTGCCTCCAGCAGGTTGGCGGCCAGGTCGGGCACGGCAACCGCCTGGCGGCCGTCGCGAGATACCAGCACCATTTGCCCGTCCAAGCTGCCGTTTTTCAAGGTGGCGAATTTCATACAAGCTCTTTCAAAGTCAGTTGCCGTCGGAGATGGTCGTCCCACCATCGACGACAAGGTTGTGCCCGGTGACAAAGCCACCTGCCCTGCTTGCAAGCATGGCAACGACGCCCGCGATTTCGTGCGGCTCGCCGACCCGCCGCAAAGGCGTGGCCTGCAGCCGGCGGGCCATGAATCCCTCATCGGCCAACAACCCTTGTGCCAGCGGCGTGCGGATCAGGCCCGGGGAGACGGCATTCACCCGAACCCCTTGCGGCCCCCACGCCACCGCGAGATTGCGTGCCAGTTGGGCGAGCGCGGCCTTGGACAAGCCGTACAGGCCGATGGCCCGGTTGCCTCGCAAGCCCGCGATGCTGGACATCAGGACCACGCTGCCCCCACCCCGCGCCGCCATGCCGGGAATCAGATGACCGCACAGGCGTGCCGCGCTGCGCAGGTTGATCTCCATCACCTGCTGCCAGTCGGCATCGGTGCAGGCATCCAGCGGCCCGGCCGGCCCCTGAACACCTGCGTTGCTGACCAAGACGTCACATGGTCCCGCCTCTGCCGCCAGCGCGGCAACAGCGGCCGGATCGGCCAGGTCGGCTGCCATCCCGCAAGCGTTGGGCAAGGACGACGCGACACGCGCGCAGGCAGCGGCATCGCGGTCGGACACCAGCACCCGCGCGCCCTGCCCGGCCAAGGCCTGCGCGATCGCCAGGCCCAGTCCCTGCGTGGCGCCCGTCACCAGTGCCGTGCGCCCCGACAGGTCGAACAGACCCGCACTCATCGCGCGGCCAGGGCCTGGGCAACGGCCGGGTCGTATTGACCGTCCACCAGCACAAACAACATCCGGCAGAGCTGGCCCGAGCGATTCGCCCAGGCATGGTTGGTCCCTCGCTGCACGACCACGCTGCCGGCTTTGAGCAAGACCTCACCCTCATCCAGAACCAGGGTCATCTCGCCCTCGATGACGATGCCGTAGTCGACCGACTCGGTGCGGTGCATCAGCGGGTGGGGTGAGTCGGCCCTCACGGTGGACGCCTGCGCGTCACCGATCTGCGCAAAGGCGTCGTGCATGCGTGCCGCGCCATGGGCCAGGTAGTCTGCGGTGTCGGGCGGGATGTCGACGATGCGCATGCGCGTGCCGTGGCGCGGGGGAGGCAACACGATGGGGCCAACCGTGGGGTCCGGCCCGTTGTTGACTGGCGCGGGTGTGGCGTCGGTGCTCCAGACCTCGTGGAAGATGGTGCCTGGGATAGCCGCGATTTCGATCACGCTGGGCAGCGGGCCGTTGCTCGTGACGATGGCGCGTCCATCGGCATCGTGGCCGGTGACGACGCGGTGAATCGGGGGGAATGACATGGAATCTCCTGAAATCTAGGGGCGTTCGGCGCGCAGCGACACCGCGGCGGTTCTGAAGGCTTCTCGGCCCTGCGCCAGCAGGACCGGCCAGGCGGTGCGGCGCGAGGGCAAGCGAACTGGTGGCTGCGTCATTCGACGGTGATGTGGTTGTCTTGCACCACGCGCGCCCAGCCTTTGGCATCCTCGGCCAGGAAACGCCTGAACGCGGCGGGCGTGCTGCCATCGGGCACCAGGCCATAGCCACTCAAGGTGGCGCGGAAGTCGGGCGATTGCACGATCTGGTGGGAATGGGCCACCACGGTTTCGACGATGGCGTCCGGTGTGCCTTTTGACGCGAACACACCATGCCAGGATTCACCGACGAAGCCTGGGTAACGCTCCGCAATCGGCGGGATGTCCTTCAAGGCTTCCACGCGCTGCGCGCTGGTGATGCCCAGCGCGCGCAGCTTGCCGCCCTTCAACTGGCCGATGGTGGTGGTGCTGGCATCCAGCGCCACGTCGATGCGGCCCGCGATCAGGTCGGGGATGTAGTAGTCCTTGTAGGGCACGTGGGTGAGCTGGATACCGGCCTGGTTGAGCAGGTAGGCCATGACCACGTGCAACGACGTGCCCACGCCAGCGCTGGCGTAGGTCAGCTTGCCGGGCTCGGCCTTGGCGGCACGCACCAGATCGTCCAGTGACTTGTAGGGTGCATCGGCCGCCACCAGCAGAACAAAAGGCACCGAGAGAATGCGCGTGATCGGCACGAAGTCGTCCGCGCTGTAGGGCAGCTTCTTGTAAATGAACGGATTGATCGAGAAGGTGTTGTTGACGGTCCAGAACAGGGTGTGGCCATCGGGCGCCGCTGCCGCCGCGGCCTGTGCCGCGATAAGGGTGCCCGCGCCCGGCCGGTTGTCCACCACCACCGGCTGGGCCGCGAGCTTGGCGAAGCGTTCGCCCCAAAGCCGCGCGATCACGTCCGGCGACGTGCCGGCCGGAAAGGGAACGATCAGGCGAACGGGCCGCGTGGGGTAGCGCGGCTGGGCGTGCAACGCGGGAAAAACAGCGGACATGGCCAAGGCACTGGCCCAGCGCAAAGCAGCGCGCCGACCGGCCAGCTGAGGAGAAAGCATGGAATGTGTCATGGTCATTCTTCAAAGATGGCAACGGCGCGCGTCCAGCCGGCGCTGGCCCCGCGAATCTTGTGCGGGAAACAACTGATGGTGAAGCCGTGGGCTGGCAGCGCCTCCAGGTTGTGCAGCTTCTCCAGATGGCAGTAGCCGATGTCTCGGCCGGCCTTGTGGCCTTCCCAGATCAGCGCCTTGTTGCCGGTCTCGGCCACCTTCTGCGCGGTGTAGGCAAAGGGCGCGTCCCAGCTCCAGGCATCGGTGCCGGTGAGGCGCACGCCGCGCTCCAGCAGGTACATGGTGGCCTCGTAGCCCATGCCGCAGCCGGCGCTGACAAAATCGTTGTGGCCATAGCGGGAGCCGGCCCGCGTGTTGACCACCACGATGTCCAGCGGCTCCAGCTCATGACCGATGCGCGCCAGCTCGGCCTCCACATCCGCAGCGGTCGCCACATATCCATCGGGGAAGTGGCGGAAGTCCAGTTTGACGCCAGGCTGGAAGCACCACTCCAGCGGCACCTGGTCGATGGTGATGGACGGGCGGGCGCCACCGTTCTTGGCGTCTTGCGTGGAGTGGAAATGCCAGGGCGCGTCGAGGTGGGTGCCACTGTGGGTGGTCAGCGTCACCCATTCGGCGGCAGCGGCCTCGCCGTCCGGGTAGTCCTCGGGTTGTGTACCGGGAATCATGGCCATGAACTCGGGCAGCGTGTCGGCGTGCTTTTGGTAGGTGATCTTGGGTGCCAGCGGCGGGGGGTCGGAGAGCACGTCGTTTTCGAGATAGATCGACAGATCGACCAGGCGGTTCTTGCGTTTCATGTGAGGGCCTCTTGCCGTTGAACGGCATGGGGAGAAGGAAGGCGTGAGAAGCACACCAGTGCCAGCGCCGCGATGAGCACAGCCGCCACGACCAGGCTGCTGTAGCCCAAGGACTTGACCAGGGTGCCGCCCAGCACCGGACCGATGGCGGCGCCCGTCATCAACATGGCGGGCGTGGCGGCCAGCGCACGGCCACTTCGATCCAGTTGGGCCAGGAGGCCGAAGGCGAAGGTGTGCGTGAAGATCATCACGGCGGCGAACACCGAGGCCGCCGCTGCGTAAGGCGCGAACTGGGTGGACAGCATGATCACGGCCACCAGCAAAGCCTGTGCAGCGGCGCCACACAGCAACACGTTGCGCGCGGCCAGGCGCTTTTCCAGCCAGGCAGCCAGCGCGGGCGGCGCCAGGTTGACGATGCCCAGCGCCACCAGCACGCCGGTGATGGCAGCAGCGCCAAAACCCCGGTCGCTGCCCACGCGCTCCAGGAAGCTGAAGGCCATCGCCTGCACCAGACCCATGCAGGCGATGCCGACAATGCCACACCACACGGCGGCCGCGAGGGGCTCGCGTGCCGCGGCGGATTGCGCCGGTGAGCGCATGTTGTCCGGCACCGGGAACGCCAACATGGCGGCCAGTGCAGCCACAGCCATCACGACCGCGAATACCTGAAACAGCACCGGACCGCCGAGTCGAGCGACCAGTGGCGGCGTGGCGCCCATGAACAGAATGCCGAACACGGCCAGCGCCATGCCGACGATGGCAAACAACCGGTGCGGGTTGCCGCTGCGGGCGATGGTGCCGTGGGTCGCACTCAGCGCCGCGCCCGAAGCCGTGCCGCCCAGCGCGTGCAACACAGCCAAGGTCCCAAAGTCCTGCGCCGTGGAGGCCACGCCAAACACCAGCGCGGCCAAGCCAAAACCCAGGGTCGCCACCACCCGGACGTTCAAACGATGGAAGCGTGAAGCCAGGGTCACGCTGGCCAGCACCGCGCCGATCAGAAACAGTGAGGCGAGTGAGCCGGCCTGCTGGGCGTCGAAGCGGTACTGCGCCACCAATGTCCCGACCCAGACCGGCAGCGCCACCAGGTCGACCATGCCGGCGCAGTGGCCAACCATCAGCGCGACGCGCCCGCGTTTTGAATCCGTTGTTGTCATCGTGTGTCTCCGTATCGGTTCATTCATGGCGTTCGCAACACCGTGCGAAAACCCACATGGGAAGTCCCCAGATCCGCCTCCTGGGGGTGACGTGCAGCGGCGCGGTAACGCACGCAAAAATCGGGGGCGCACAGGAACGAACCACCCTTGATGACCGCGATGTCGGGTCCCGGCGCTGCGCCCGCTCCGGCCCGCGCTGCGACGGGATCACCACTTTGGCTGCCCATCCGCGCTCCCCGGTAGGGATCGCGCGTCCACTCCCAGACGTTGCCGATCAGGTCATGCAAGCCATAGCCGTTGGCGACGTAACAGCCCACAGGTGCTCGCCCGGCGTGGCCGTCCTCGCCGGTGTTGATGTCGGGAAAACTTCCTTGCCAGTAGTTCGCTGTCGGCGTGCCATCCACGCCACGCGGCTCATGTGCGCCCCGATTCCCGCGTTCGATGCGCTCCGGGTCCCCTCCACCCAGTGCGGCCCATTCCCACTCGTCCTCGCTGGGCAGCTCTCGCCCCAACCAGCGGGCATAGGCTTGTGCGTCGCCACGGCTCAGCTGCACGGCGGGTGCCTGCGGGTGATCGGCGGCGTTGCTGCCCGGCCCTTCCGGGTGTCGCCAACTTGCGCCTGCCACCAGCGCCCACCAGCTGTTGGGCGCCACCAGCCGTCCCCGCGCCGGAGCGCTGAAAACCACCCCAGTGCCCTCCCGTTCGGCGTCCGTGACATAGCCCGTGGCCGCCACAAAAGCGGCGAACTGTGCGTTGGTGACCTCGGTACGGTCCATCCAGAAGTCCTTCACGCTGACGGCGCCTTTGGGCGCTTCGTCGGGGTAGCCGCTGGTGCTGCCTGGCGTGAAGCGGCCCGCTGGCACAGGCAACATGCCGGCGCGTGATCCTGGGCCAAAGCCCGCCGGCAACCCATTGAACTGTTCGCATGCGGAACGGCTGCCGAGCACAGGCTGTTCGGTGCGCACGGTGGCCTGTGCCGCCCACCAGCCATGGGTCGCGCCCACCACCGCCAAGGCGACAGCACACCCAAATGAAAGCCACACGTGGTTCATCGCCCGCTGTAGGCCTGGGCCTGCTCAAGCACACCGGCGCGGCGCACGTAGCTGTCCCATTGCGCCTTCAGTGCCGCCACGATCTCCGGGTGCTGGTCTGCAAGGTCCTGCGTCTCACCTCGGTCGGTGTGCAGGTCGTACAGACGCCACGGCACGTCGGCGCGGCGCACCGGCGTCGGCGACAGCAACGGTGTCTGGCTCAGTTTCCAGCGCCCCTGGACAACGTAGCCTGTGCCCAGCAGCTCACTGGCATGCACACGCGTTGCCACCTGAACAGGCGACGCCACCGATTGCAAGGCTGGCCACATGGACAAGCCCTCTATCGGCTGCACCGACCGCCCCTGGTGGTGGGCTCCGGGCTGGGCCACCCTGGCCGCCTCCAGCACCGTCGGCAGCACGTCGCTCACGTGCATCCAGGCATGGCTGTCCGGCAGCCCACGTGATTGGCGCGGCATCTTCATGATCAGTGGTGCGCTGGTGCCACCTTCGGCCCCCTCGAAGCCCTTGAACAAGCGGAACGGCGCCGCGCTCACTTCGGCCCAGCGCGGTCCGTAAGCCACCATGGAGCCAGGCCGCCCGATGTTGGCCGGGGTGTTGTCCACCTGCGTGCCAGGCACGGGTGGCGCATAAGGCGGCGCGCCTTCGGCGCCGTTGTCCGACATGAACAGGATCAGCGTGTTGTCGTACTGGCCGCTGTCTTTCAGGTACTGCACCAGGCGACCCACGTGGGCGTCCAGGTTGGCCACCATGGCCGCATAGACCTCCATCAACCGCGCTTCGCTCGCACGTTCCCCGGCGTTCAGTTCACTCCAGCGCTTGGGTCCCGTTCCGCCTTCAGCCACACTGGGCACGCCGCCAAAGGGCAACATGCCAGCCGGCATCAGTCCCAGCGCCCGCATGCGCTCGATGCGGCGCGCGCGGACCACCTCGTAGCCCGCGTCATAGCGCCCCTTTTGCGCGGCAATGTCGGCCTCTGGTGCTTGCAGCGGCCAATGTGGCGCGGTGTAGGCAGCGTAGGCGAAAAAAGGCTTGCCGCTGCCACGTCCACCTTCGATATAGCCAATCAACCGGTCGGTGAAATCCTTGGTCGAGTAGAAGTCCGCCGGCAACTGGGTCGCGGGCAGCAGAACACCATCCTCGGCATAGGTCACCAAATCCATGGGTGTCGGGGGCGTGGGTGGTGCGTAATGGCTGGCGCCGCCATTGACCAGCGCAAACGACTTGTCGAAGCCACGCGCGTGCGGCAAAGCCTCCGGCTTGATGCGGTACCAGGTACGCACCTGCGCATCGGGCGCCTTGACCTCATAGGCCAGATGCCATTTGCCCACCATGGCGGTGCGGTATCCGGCATCGCGCAGCAGTTCCGGCATCGCCACGGCATTGGCGCTCAGGTGGCCCCTGTAGCCAGGTGGGACGCTGTCGAAGTCGATGCCGTTGGCCGCGCCCCAGGGCGCTTGCATCGGTCGGTTGCCGGTGATGTTCATGCCCACCACCTCGGCCATGTTGCCCATCTCTGCCAGGTGGTGGTCGGTGCCCGTCATCAGGCTGGCGCGCGTGGGTGAGCACACCGCCGCGGTGTGGAAGTTGCTCAACCTGCGGCCGCCAGCGGCCAGGGCATCGAGTTGGGGCGTGGCAATCTCGCCGCCGAAGGCACCCAGGTCCGAATAGCCCAGATCGTCGGCCAGGATCACCAGGATGTTCGGGCGTTGGCCCACCGCCGCGGCTGAGGTGGACTGGCGATCACCGGGGGCGGTGCAAGCGCACAACGCAACAGCCAACGCCAATGCCGTCATGTACCGACCGCACGGGACAGCCGTCACGCCGGCCGCTGTGTCATCTCTGTGTGGCATCGGGCGTTCAGATCGGATCGGCCAAGGCCATCAGTGAGCTGCGCATGATGCGGGCGTGCTCTTCCTTGTCACCATTGGCGATCTCGATCTCGCCCAGCCGGGCCGAGTTCTCCACCACCATGCGGCAACGTTCCCAGCGTCGGGCCTCGAATGCGGCCAGCCCGGCTTCGGTCTCGGTATGGCGGTCCAGCTCCTCCGCCAACACCAGTGCGTCCTCGATGCCAATACAAGCGCCCGAGGCCAGGTGAGGCGTCGTCGCATGCACCGTGTCGCCGATCAACACCACCCGGCCGCTGAACCAGGGCCTGGGCATGAGCAAACCCTCCAGTGGGCGAAAGACAATCTGCGAGTCATCACCAATCTGGCTGCGGATGGCCTGCAACGTGGGCGCGGGGAAGTCGTCCAGCAAGGACCGCAACTGGGTGGCGAAGGTGGAGGGGTCCACGTGTTCGTTGCTGGGGCGAGGTTCGGTGACGAACAGGTACATCTCGGTTTTGGACACCGGGTTCACGCCGGGTTTGATGCGTGGCCCCATCCACATCGTGGCAGTTTCGATTTCCGGCGGACGCGGCAACACGGCACGCCACACGGCCTGGCCGCTGTAGGTCGGCTTGGGCGCTTGCGGGAACAGGGTTTCGCGCAGCTTGGAATACAGACCGTCGGCGCCAATGACCAGGTCGTAACGGCGTCGCTGGCCGTCGGAGAACACCACGTCCACGCCCTCGGCATCCTGCTGCAGGCTGGTGAAAGTGTTGCCCAGGTAGACCTTGGTGCCGCTGGCCCGTGTGGCGTCGGCCAGGATGCGCGCCAGGACTGGCCGCATGATGGCGCCGCCGCCCGGCACGTCGGCCCCCGCGATGCGGGGCGTCGGCAACTCGGCCACCTGGGGGCCGTGTGGCAGGCACAGCTTCACACCGTCGCTGGCATTGCCCTGTGCCAAGAAGGCGTCGAGGATGCCCAGGGTGCGGAAGGCGCGCAGCGTCGCGCCCCCCAGGCTGATGCCAGCGCCGTAGCTGCGCCAGCCCGGGTCGATCTCGACCAGGTCCACCTCGGCCCCCGACTTGCGCAGCTGGATGGCGGCGGCCATGCCGGAGAAGCCGCCACCGATGATGAGAATGTGTTTTTTCATGGGTGTGCTCAGTAGGTGAGGCCAAAGCCAAAAGGATAGAGGGTGTCCGCTTGCGGATAGCCGGGCACGTCAGGCTGGTTGTCGACCACCGCCTGCAGGTTGTTGGCCAGCGCAAACGGCAGCTTGCCTTGTGGTTTGAACTGGCCGCTCACGACTTCCAACAAGGCCTTGTCGCTGACACCAAACGTGGCCAACAAGGCGCCGGCGTTCTTCAGTCCACTGGCGTCGTCGAGCACATAGGGGTTCCGGAAGTAGATGGCCAGGACCGTCTTGCTCGCACCCACCTCGTTCATCACGGCCTTGATGTCATCCAGCGATGGCGAAACCTTCCATGACTGCGAGGCCGCCATGGTGGTGAACGACAGGTTGTTGACCTCCCAAGGCAGGGCACCGCCAAAGATCAGGCCCGCAAACGTGTTCGGCCCCACCTGCCCATCGTCCACACAGCCGGAATTGGTCGCAGGGAACAAGATGCAGTTGTCCTCTGCACCCCAAACCTTGCCGGTGACCGGGTTGAGCTTGGTCGGATCGGCGCCGGTGTCTGCGCCCTTGGTGCGGTAGCCGCCGGTGTTGACGTTGCTGACCTGCACACGAATGAGGGCGTAATCGTGGCCGGCTGCGCTCGGGCGTGTGCCCGGCGTCGTGTAGTTGCCATCGGTCACGGTGTAGCCATGGCTTTGCGCGTCTGTCACGCCCACACCCATGGTGTACAGCTTCGCACCGGCGGGCAACGGCAATGTCTTGCCGCTGCCCTGGGCCTTGTTCTGCAACAGCACGATGGACTGCTTCTGCACCAACTGGCCTTTGACCCGGTTCGCCTCGCTGCCGACCACACCGCTTGCCAGTGCTTCGTCAACATAAGGGTTCTCAAACAGACCGAGCCTGAACTGCTCGGTCAACAGCCGGCGCGCGGACTCGGTGATACGCGCCTCCGTCACCAAACCGGCGCCCACCAGGTCGGTGATGGTTTTGTTGGAGGTGTAGCCCGACAGGAT
Organism: Hydrogenophaga sp. OTU3427; assembly: GCF_038440225.1. Classification (NCBI taxonomy): domain Bacteria; kingdom Pseudomonadati; phylum Pseudomonadota; class Betaproteobacteria; order Burkholderiales; family Comamonadaceae; genus Hydrogenophaga; species Hydrogenophaga sp. OTU3427. The sequence continues at coordinate 59,719 of NZ_JASATI010000018.1, forward strand.
GTCGTTGCCGGCGTTGATGGCCGCTGCAACACGTTGTGGCACAGACTTGCCTTCCAGCCCCCATGCACGGTCGTTGATCACGCCGGTATCGGAGTTCACGTAACCTGAAAACCCAAGCTTGCCACGCAACAAATCGGTGACGATCTGTTTTGAGAATGCGAAACCGGTTTGTTCGTAGGTGACACCCTCATAGGTCAGGTTCACCGGCACGCCGTAATAGGGCATGACGGCAGAGACACCGGCGTCCATGGCTGCCTTGAAGGGTTTGAGGTGGTCGGCAAATGCGCCACCTGGGTAAACCTGACGCTTGCCAAACGAATAATGCGGATCCAGCCCCTGTTCCTGCGGACCACCGCCAGGAAAGTGTTTCATGGTCAGTGCCACGGCAGAGCCTGGGTTGACCGGGCCACCCTGCAGGCCCTTGACCAGTTCGGTCATGATATTGGCCGTCAGGTTGGCATCCTCGGTGAATGTCTCGGAAACCCGGTACCAGCGCGGCTCGGTCGCCAAATCGGCCATGTAGCCATACATGCCACGCAGACCGATGGCACGCCATTCGGCACCCATGACGTCGGTCAATGCCTTCACCGCCGACATGTCGCCCAAGCCAAGCGACGCTGCCGCGATACCGGCTTCGCGCGGAAATTCGGTGAATGCCCCCGCACCCGAAGAGATCCCGAAGCGCGGGTCATTGTTGTAGTGGTTGCGCGCGTTGTCTTTGAACTGAACCGGAATGCCCAGGCGCTGGGATTCTGCGAGTGCCTGGACCGCGTTGGTGAACTGAGCCATCTGCAAGGGCGTGACATTGAAACCTGAGCGCCCAGGTGTCACGCTGCCATCACACGCATCGCCGACCGCCTTGACCGTGTTGCGCAGAACGAAGCGGGTCATCTTCTGCGTACTCACGTAGTTGTTGGTCTGGGTATTGGCGAGCCCGCCACCACAGCCCGCGTTCAAGGTGTCGATCAACATCATGCCGGCTTTTTCTTCCAGCGACATGCGGCTCACCAGGTCATCGACTCTCGTGCCGGTGCTATTGCGCCAGTCCTCGTAGGCGTCAAGTTGCCCGTTCCCATTGGCATCGCGGAACTTGAAGCCGTCCACGGTCAGAATGGTTTTGGAACGAACGCCCAACGCCGGCTGCTGAAGATCATTGGAACCGCCGCAGGCCACCACGCCCACCAGGGTCACCGTGGCGGCCATCGGCAACGCTGCCCATTTTTTGAACAATGGGCCATCCACTTTTTTACAGCTCATCTCAGTCTCCTCAATTATTGGGATCAACCATTTTTTTCAGCTTTTCCCATACCAACGTCTTCGTGCAACACCACCAGGCGTTGGGTTGCCTGCTCCAAGACCGATACCGATACAGGCTCCAGGGCCTGCCCTAGACAAGGCCCCAGCACACAGGCGCCGGTCACGATGTCGAAGCGCGCACCGTGGGCGTGACAGACGATGTGCTGACCATCACCGCTGAGGTAGGCGTCCTTGCGCCAGGCCATGGGTGTGCCGCCCAGATGGGGGCAGGCATCGCGATAGGCATAGACGCGCTCGCCCCGTCGCACCAGCAACACCGTGTCCTGCCCGCGGCCATCGGTGTCGAAGCCCCGCGACTTGCCATCAGGCAGATCATCGAAGTCACACAGGTGTTGGGCGCTCATGTCGCAAGCCCAGATCAGTGTTTGGCTCCGGCGCCGGGCGGTGGGCCGGATGGGGCCCACTTCTCACGGTGCTGAAACAGGAACAGCTGCGAGGCGTCGGCACTCATGGGCACTTCGCGTTCGGTCCAGCGGTTGTCGTGTTGGTCCATGTCGGCGTCGTACTCCACATGACAGCCCAGCGGTGAATTGAAGTACCAGAACCAGTTGCTGCCGAACTTGTGGCGTCCCGGCCCCCAGAAGCTTTGGTAGCCCTTCTCCACAAAACGGGTACCCGCCAGCAACACCTCGGTCGGGCCGCCCATGTGGAAGGTGAAGTGCTCGCAGCCCTTCATGAACGGCGGCGTCTGGATCATGAACAGGGTGTGGTGGTCCAGCGTGCCAGCGGGCCGCAGGAAGGGGCCCACGCCGGTGAAACGGTCGGTGCTGACAAAACCCAGGCGGGTGTAGAAGGCCTCGGCCTGGGCGGCGTCAGGGACGAAATACACCACGTGCGAGAGCGAACGAGGCAGCGCCGGCATGTCGGGCGACAGGCCCAGGGCATTGGGTCCGCGCTGCGGTGCGGCACCTGGGGCATTCACGGTTTCGGCGGGCAGGCGCAAGGGGCGGCGAACGGTCACCTGAAAAGCCAGGGCAAAGCCCATGTCGTCGCGGGCGCGCACCACCCCCCCCTCGCGGGTGACCTCGCGGTCACGGGCGAGTTCGGTGGCGATCGCATCGAGTGTGGCGACGTCGGCCACGCCGTAGACGGTTTCGCGCAGCATGCTGGCGGTGCCCATCCCTGCCGGCAAGCTGGCATCGTCCTTGGCGCGCACCAGCACGGCGGTGCCGTCCAGCGCTTCAAAGCGGCCACCGCCCGCATCGTTCAGTCCGTAGTCGATCAGGTATTGGTGGCAGGCAGGGACATCGTCCACGCCAAAAACAAGGGCATCGAGTCCGATGATGTTCATGCTTCTTTTCCTAGTGGTGGTTCAGGCAGTGGTGCGGCCGCCCAGGGTCTCGGCGACCCAGTCGGCGATGTAGTGGCCGGCGTTGATGCTGTTGTCGAAACTGCTGTGCTGCACGCCGCCTTCGCGGTCGGTGAACACCTTGAGTTCGCGCTTGGGACTGTTGACCAGTTGTTCGTAGGTGCGGTGGGCCCACTTGAGCGGGATCTGCGAATCCTTCTCGCCGTGGGTGACCAGGAAGGGCACGCGGATTTTTTCGACCACGCCATCGAGGTGAACGTTTTCCGCGATGCGCATGAAGTCGTCCATGTCCTTGGCGCCCCAGACCCATTGCACGTGGCTCCAGTAGTGCGGCACCGGGAAACTGCCTTCTTTTTCCAACCGGCGCTTTTGCACATCGCGCCAGTCATGGTTGGCACCCCAGACCACGCCACAGGCAAAACGCGGCTCCATGGCGACAGCGCGCGGGCAGTAGTAGCCGCCCAGGGACACACCCTCACAACCGATGCGCTGTGGGTCCACCTCGTCACGTGTCTCCAACCAATCCACCACGCGGCTGGCCCAGTGTTCGCTGTCAAAACGTGCCGTCAGCCCATGCAGGCGAAGCGCCTCACCGGTGCCGGGCTGGTCGACGATCAGGGACGAGACGCCCCGCTTGGCCAGCCACATCGGCAGGCCCACGCGGTACTTCATCTCCTTGGTCGAGTCCAGGCCGTTGAGTTGGACCAGCACAGGCGCTTTGCCCGACACGCCCTCGGCACGCACATACAGCGCGGACAAGACCTTGCCCTCGTACGGAATTTCGACCCGCTCGCAGTTCTCGCCGCTCAGGCGCAAGCCCTTGGCAAATACCTCCAAAAAGCGTTGGTACAAGGCCAACCGGCCCGGCGCGCCATGTGCCTGCAGGCGTTCGCCGGTCAGGTAATAGGTGGCGGCGCGGTTGTATTTCTCACCGGCGGACAGCAGCCGACCACGGGCTTCGTCTTCCGCGGCCAGTTCGCACAGCCGATCCGCCATCGCCGACCAGGTTGCGCGAAACGCCTGCGTGCCGGCGGCATCGGGTGCCTTGGCGGCCTCCTGGAGTGGAGCGCACATCACCTCGATCTCGCCCATGCGGGCGCCCATCTCGATGGCCAGGTTGACCGACAGATTCCAGACGTAGTTGGTGGGGAAATACTTGAACATGGGGGTGTTGTGGATCAGGTTTTGGGGTGGGATGGAGTGCGTTCCAGCGCGAAACGCCCGGGGTCCGACGCGGCCAGCACGAGCAGGCCACCCGCGATGCCGACGTTCTTGAAAAAGGACAGTCGCTGGAACAGGGCCTGCGACCCTTCGGCCGCCCAGAAGTCATGGAACAACACGGCGGCCAAGAGGGTGAAGATGGCCAACGCCAGCGCCGCCCACCGGATGCGCCAGCCCAGCAGCACCGCCAGGGCACAGAGCACCTCCAGCCCACCGCTCAATCCCGCCAGCAGCGACGCACCCGGCAGGCCTTTGCTGGCGATGAAGCCGGCCGTGGGGCCCAGGGACGTGAGCTTGGCGATGCCGGATGGCAGAAAGAGCACAGCAAGGCCGATGCGGCCACACAGGGCCAGCGCGTGGTCAAAGGAGGTCATGACGGTCTTGGGGTTGTTGGCCATCGGTGATGGCGGGTTCATTCGCTGACGCCTGTTCGGCGGCCAGCATCTGATCGAGCACCCGGCGCGCCCGCACCGCTGGCGCATCGATGTCGAGCAAAACGGGCTTCATGTCCCAGAAGGACCGACCGGCCAGGGCACGGTGCTGGGCCTCGACCATGGGCTTGTCCTCGCGCAGGAAAGGTTCGCGCAAACCCATGACGTTCTGATGCGCGGCGTCTTCCGCCCAGGCGCCCAAGGCCTTGGGCATGGCCAGCGCGTAGAAGTAGCAGGTTTTGCCCGCGCTGGCTGGCGTGAACAGGTGCACCTGCGGCGTCTGTATGCCTTGCTCGCGGGGCGTGCCCGCCAGCGCGATATCGGCCTGGAGGTACATGCTGGCGGGCGCGTCCCACCGCACATCGAGCCAGCGGTCGCACAGCGCCTGGTCGGGCAGACCCGTTGCCTGGTAGAGAAAGGGTGGCAGGATCTCGCCACGGATCACCCGCCGCGACCAGACGGTTTGGCCCTCCACCGTCACCGTGGTTTTGCCCTCGCCCGACTGACCACCGCCCAAGGTGCCCGGGTGCAAGAATTCGATGTGGCTGAGATCGAGGATGTTGTCGCTCTCCAGCACGTAGTTGGCGTCGATCTCCATCTGCGCCTTGCCCACGTACCAGTCGGCCGTGTCCAGAAAGGGGAAAGCGGGAATCCGCGCCGGGTCGGCCTGGGCCGGATCGCCCATCCAGACCCACAGCAGGCTCCAGCGCTCGACCACCGGGTAGGTCTTGACGGCGGCGGCCGCCGGAATGCGTCCGTCGCCGTGGGGGTTGTGGATGCACTTGCCGTCGGCACCGAAGCGCAGGCCGTGGTAGCCACACTGGATAGCGGTGCCACCATCACAGAGCTTGCCCATGGACAAGGGCGCAAAACGGTGGGGGCAGCGGTCAAACAAGGCGTGAGGAGCGCCCGTGTCATCGCGATAGAACACGAGAGGTTCATCGCAGATGCGCCGGGCCAGCATCTGCCCTGGCATGAGCTCGTCGGCCCAGCCGATCACGTACCAAACATTGCGCAGAAAAGTCACGCTGCCTCCTTGGTTGTGCCCGGCTTGAGCAGGAAGTGGGCGAGCGCGGGCAACAGCACGAGGGCGCCCAACATGTTCCAGATGAACATGAAGGCCAAGAGCAAGCCCATGTCGGCCTGGAACTTGATGGGACTGGCGACCCAGGTGATCACGCCCACGGCCAGGGTCACGCCGGTCAGCATCACCACCTTGCCGGTGAACAGCAGCGCGCGGTAGTAGCTCTCTGACAGGCTCTTGCCTTCGCGCAATTGCGCCAGGGTGATGCTGAGGATGTAGAGCGCGTAGTCCACGCCTATGCCCACGCCCAGGGCGATCACCGGCAGCGTGGCCACTTTCACCCCCATGCTCAATCCCACCATCAACGCCTCGGCCATGAAGGACGTGACCACCAGCGGCAACACCGCCACCACCACCGCCCGCCAGGAACGGAAGGTGATGAAACACAGCAGCACCACGGCCCCATAGACCAGCAGCAGCATGGTGCGCCAGGCGTCCTTGACAACGATGTTGGTGGCGGCCTCGATGCCAGCGCTGCCCGCCGCGAGCAGGAACTGGGTGTCGGCGGTGTTGTTGTCGCGGGCAAAGGCCTCGACGTGGTCGACCACCCGCGTGAGCGTGTCGGCCTTGTGGTCACTCAGGTAGACATAGACCGTCAGCAAACCACAGGCATCGTTGTACAGGCCACGCGGCGCGCCAGCCGTCACGGTGTTGAGCATGTCCTGGTTCGGCAGGAATTCGTACCAGCGCGGGTTGCCTTCGTTCAGACCCGAGAGCACGCGGCGGTTCAGCAGCGCCAGCGTGTTGGTGTTTTCCACGCCGTCGATCTGGCGGAGCTCCCATTCCAGCGCATCCACCTTGTTCAACGTCTCAAAGCGTGAGCACTGGCCATCGGGTGTCTTGACCATCACCGCCAGCACGTCGCTGCCGGCACCGTAGGCGGCGTTCATGAAGGCCACGTCGCGGTTGTAGCGGCTGTCGGCGCGCAGCTCCGGTGCGCCAGGGTCGAGGTCGCCGATCTTGAGCTGCGTGCTGGCGACAAAACCCCCGGCCCCCATCACCAGCCCGGCGACCACCGCCACGGTGGCCCAGCGGCGCTCGGTGAACCGGTCCAGAAACGCCCAAGCGGGGTGTTTGCTGCTGCCGGCGGCATCTGCTGCTTCGGCCCTCAGGCTGCGCGCGGCCGCCTGCGCGCTCACGCCGGTGTAGCTCAGCAACACCGGCAACAGGATCAGGTTGGTGAAGATCAGCACCGCCACGCCGATGGACGCGGCGATGGCCAGTTCGCGGATGACCTGGATGTCGATCACCAGCAGCACCGCAAAGCCGACAGCGTCGGCCAGCAATGCGGTCAAGCCGGCCAGAAACAGGCGCCGGAAGGTGAAGCGTGCGGCCACCAGCTTGTGCACGCCACGGCCCACGTCCTGCATGATGCCGTTCATCTTTTGGGCGCCGTGGCTCATCCCGATGGCAAACACCAGGAAGGGCACGAGGATGCTGTACGGGTCGAGCGCGTAGCCCAACAAAGGCAACAGTCCGAGTTGCCAGACCACCGCGATCAGCGAGGCCAGCACCACCAGGGCCGTGGAGCGCAGGCAGCGTGTGTACCAGAACACCATCACGGCGGCGATGAGCACGGCGATGCCAAAAAACACCAGCACCGCACGCACGCCATCGATCAGGTCGCCCACGATCTTGGCAAAGCCGGTGATGTGCACCCGCACACCTTCGGCCTCGTAACGGGTTCGCAGGTGTTCAAGGCTGGCCGACAGCGTGGCGTAGTCCACAGCCCGGCCATCGGCGTCCTTGGACAGCAGTGGCACAAAGATGACGGAGGACTTGGCGTCGCGCGCCACCAGCTGCCCGATTTCGCCTGAGCGGGCGACGTTGGCTGCCAGCTGTTGCAGCTTGGCTGGCGAACCATCAAAGCCATCGGGAATCACAGGCCCGCCTTCCAGGCCCTCCTCGGTGACGCCCACCCAGCGGGTGGTGGGTGTCCACAGCGATTTCATGCGCATGCGGTCCACACCCGGCAACAGGAACACCTCGTCGGAGAACCGACGCAGGGTGTCGAGGTACTTCGCGTCGTAGATGCCACCTTGTGGCGCTGCCACCGCGATGCGCACCGTGTTCCCCAGGCCACTCAGGTCGTTCTGGTGCGTGAGGTAGTTCTGCACATAGCGGTGCTGCGTGGGGATGGTTTTTTCGAAGCTGGCGTTGAGCTGCAGGCGCGTGGCCTGCCAGCCCAGCAACACGGTGAGCAGCGCGCACAACAGCACCACCAGCCAGCGGTGGTTGAACAACGCACGCTCGATCACGGAACCGGAGGCCGGGTCGAAAGGGGCCGATGTGTCCATCACACCGGCGGGGACAGCAATGCCGGCCATCAGAAACGCTCTCCCTGCTCATTCAATTCGATCGGACCCTGCGCGCCCAGCGCCAGCCACGTGCTGCCATCGATCAACACGCCGGTGGGCGTGGGCCAGGCGGTCTTGTTCACAGGGCGCAAGCCTTGTTCACTCAGTGCCAACACAAACCCCGCCTGGTTGACGAAGAGGGCCTGGCCCTGCGCATCGCGCGCCGATGCCACGATGGACGCGGGCATGGGGTTGGCCATTTGTGCCCAGGTGCCGCCACCGTCGCGGGTCATCCACACGTTGCCCCGCAAACCGGCCAGCACGTACACGTCGTCCGCCAGCATTTCCGCCGTGAACCAGCTTCCCGCATAAGGTGTCTTGAGGGCCTTGAAGCTATTGCCACCATCCACCGACAGCAGCGCCAGGCCCTGCTCGCCGGCGATCAAGACCCGCTCACCCCGCTGACGGACGGCGTACAGGTGGTTGCCGCGGGGGTTGGGCAGACGACCCATCCAGCTGGTCCAGTGGACGCCGCCGTTGTCGCTGGCCATGGCAATGCCGTAGGCCCCCACCACCAGCAGGCGCTGCGCGTCCCACATGTGGGCATCGAGGAAGGGCTTGTCGGGGCCATCGGCCACCAGGCGTTCGGCATCGCGCAGCAACACAGGGTCTGCACCTGCCTGCGCGGCTTCGAGGGCCAGCTTGGCCAATCGACGACCATCAAGCTGCAATGTCCACTGTTGCCCACCGTCACGGGTGACCAGCACGGCGCCCCCATGACCCACGGCCACCCCATGGCGGTCGTCCGCGAAACGCACTGTGGTCAGGGTGGTGCTCACCGGGCTGGCCACCTGCTGCCAGGGACCGCGGGCCTCGGCCTGGCGCAGGATGACGCCACGCTCACCCACCACCACCCGCTGCTGGCCGGCGCGGGCGGCCGAGAGCACCAAGGCGTTGCGTGGGTTCTTGAGCACCAGCGCCGGGCGCTCCAGCGCATCGGCAACGGGGCCCGCCGCCGCCGGCAGGCCGGCCGCCAAAGCCCAACTCATGAACACAACAGCTCGCATGGGATCCTCAGCGCACGCCTTGAGAGGCCAGGCCGTCGCCGGTGAACAGGTCGGTCGGCCAGCGTTTGGACTGCCGATGGTGGAAGGACTTGTCGTTGAGCACGTTGGCCACGTAGGCTTGCCCGGACAGCAGGTCGTAGTAGCCAAAGGTCTGCTGCACCGTGCCGGGGAAGTCGGGCATCACGTAGTTGAAGGCCCACAGCGTCTTCCACAGCTGGCCCTTGCCGTCCCAGCGGTCACCCAGCACCGCCTGCCAGGTGTCTTCGTCGAGGTAGTACACACTCTTGGGCGCCTGGTGGCGTTGCCCGGCCGTCAGGTTGGCCTCGACCACCCACACGCGGTGCAGCTCCCAGCGCACGTGCTCGGGGTTCAGGTGCTGGCCCTTGATGATGTCGGACTCCTTGGCCTGCAGAAAACCGTTTTGGTTGTAGGGCACCAGCACGTCCTTCTTGCCCAGCAGCTTCCAGTCGAACAGGCTGGTGGAGCCGGAGAACACGCTCAGTTCATCGAAAGACATCAGGCCGGCCGAGGCGGGCGTGGGCGTGTCGCAGCAGGCATTGGGCAGCTTGCGCACGCGACGCTGGCCGGTCAGGTAGACATAGGCGGCAGACTTGGAGGCGTCCACGTGGTTGCGCCCCACGATCATCTCGCCCGCGCGGATGGGAGGGCCGGCGTTTTCGAGGTTCACTTCCCAGAAGTAGCCGTCAAACTTCTCCGGCGACCCTTCTTCGTAGTAGTAGGGCATGCGCTGGCGGATCAGGCCATCGGTGGTCAACACCACTTTTCCGTCGGCGGTGATCTGGTACTGGCTCAGCTGGGCCTCCCAGGCCGTGCCGCGCCAGGCCAGCTTGTGGTTCCACATGGCTTCCAGGCCGTTCTTGGCAATGGGGAAGGGAATGCCGCCATAGGCCCCTTTGAGCGCATGGCCGTCCAGCGACGCGCGCGTGGCGTTCTTGGCCGTGTTGTCGTACACCCACTGCGGTGCCACGGCGGTACGGTGGGTCTTGTAGACGTTCAGGCGGTAAGAGTCCGGGTATTTCTTGAGCAGGGACTTGACGCCATCGCTGAGCTTGTCGGCGTGCTGGTCCATGTTCTGCGCCGTCACGGTGTAGAGCGGCTTTTCGTCCTTGAACGGGTTGCCACGGCGACCCCCGACCTTGTCGCCCGCAATCGCCTGGGTGAAGCCACCGGTCCAGGCCGGGATGCTGCCATCCTTGTTGCCAGCCTTTTCGGCCCCCAGGGGCGTGAGTTCGCCCTTGAGGCGCGCGGCCTCCTCGGGCGTGACGGCCGCCAGGGCGGTGCTGGCGGACAGCGCAAGGAATGCAGCGGCGCAGATCGCGCGCGGCGCGAGATGGAACTTCATGGGGTGGTCTCCGAAATCAGAAGGTGGTGCGCAGCGAGAAGGACACGAAGTCGCGGTCCTTCAGTGCTTGCTTGAACTGGGCGTTGCTGTTGTTGTCCAGCGTCGGACCTTCAGGGCCCAGGAACTTGACGTAGTTCAACGTCGCGACCCAGTTGCCCAGGTAGACCAGGGTGACGCCGATGTTGATGTCACCCCCCTTGTCCACGCCAAAGGCCGGGCCCACGGCGGAGGACTTGCCCCAGGTGTAGCCCACCCCGATGGAGGGCGATACGTCAATGCCTGGGAACAGCTGGCGGTAGGTGGGCGTGTAAGCCATGCGCACCGCGGCGGCCGATTTGTCGGCATTCGGGTTGAGGCGGGCTTCGTTCTTGGTGGTTTTCAGACGCGTGTTCCAAGCCACCTCGCCGACGAAACTGGCTTCGCGGGCAATGACACTGGGGCCCAGGCTGGCGATCCAGGAAAACTGCGCGTGCGCGGTGTCGCCCACCGCATAGCCTGGGTTGGAGGTGTTGTTGTAGGCCGTGCCCACGCCGATGGCGGGGATGATGGACTGGCCCGAGCTGCTCAGCGGCATGTTCTGGCGAAAGGAGACTTCGCCCGCCAGGCTCCATTCATCGATGGTCTTGGCTGCGCTCACACCATAGGCACGGGTGCCCTCGTGATAGACCCACTGGTAGCTGTTGGCGGTGAGCGCGGGCGGACGGCCATTGAGCGAGGTCCAGATGTTGCTCGGTCCGGTCGCGTGGAAGCGGATGGCGTAGAGACCGAACTGGGTGTCGATGTCCTCGGCATTCCAGCGCAGCTGCAGGCCGTACTGGCCGCTGTCGGACGCCCGGAGATCGGGCTTGCGCTGGAAGGTACCCGTTGGCCCGGCGTTGATGCTCTGGCCACCCGGCCCCAGTGGATCGCTGCCCGACAGGTAGGCGCCCGAAGGCATGAGCCGTGTCTTCTCCCATTCGTAGCCGACATAGCCGCCCAGGGTCACCGTGTCGCTGAGCTGGTAGGAGCCGGACAGCTTGCCGGTCGGCCGCGCGATTTCCTTGAACTGCGAGCTGGGCACCGATTGCAGCTTCACCAGGTCCAGCGGGGCCATGCCGCCGGCAATGCCGTTGGCGCCAAAAAACAGGCTCTCGCCCCAGAGCAAGGTGTGGCGGCCCAGGCGGCCCGACAAGCGGCGGCCGTCGAGCTCGGTGTTGCCGTACACAAAGGCATCGAGCAGCTCGGCCTGACGGCCCATGACGTCGCGGGTCTCGGTGGCGAACTGCGAGGCATGGGCCTGGTTGGCCGTGGCGGTCCGGTTGTCGGTGGCTCGGTTGTAGACCTGGTCGTACCAGGCGGCGGCACTCACACGCGCGCCGACGCTGTTGTACTTGACGTCCAGCTCGCTCAACACGTCCACACGGCTCGACACCAGGCCTTTGTCGAAGTTGTTGTTGCCGTCGTCCTGGTTGATGTTGTTGGCCCCCACGACACCCGTGGGACCAAACGCCGTGCGCGACAACCCGGGCGAACGGTCGGACAGGCGACGGGCAGCGCTGTACTTCACGGTGTTGTCCCACCGTATGTTGAGATCGGGATTGCCGGTGTCGAATTCGAGCGCCTGTGCACCGCTGGCCAGCAGCGATGCAACCGCCACCGCGCTCAAGCGAAGCCCCGCTGCCGCGGTGGATTGCCAAGTTCTCATGCGTGTCTCCAGATGTGTGTCTTGTTGGCCGCCCCGGCAAAAACAAGGCGGCTTGAAAGGCCACGCTGTGGGGGGTGGAGCGGACTGTACGGAGACGCGATATATTTGGGAAATGGATTGATTTGATTGTTCGAATCGATTTCAGTGATTCACAAAGGGTTAACACCAGGCCATGCGATTCAACAAACTGGACTTGAACCTGCTGGTGGCGCTGGACGCCTTGCTCTCTGAAAACAGCATCAGCCGGGCCGCGGAAAAAGTGCACCTGGGGCAATCGGCCATGAGCAACGCCCTGGCCCGGCTGCGCGAGTATTTCGATGACGAGCTGCTGGTGCAGGTGGGCCGCAAGATGGAGCCCACACCCCGGGCGCTGGCGCTCAAGGACCCGGTGCGGGACGTGCTCATCCGCGTGGAAGCCGCCGTGCTGTTGCAACCAGAATTCGATGCGGCCCAGTCAGACCGGGAATTCCGGCTCACGGTGTCGGACTACACCAACGCCGTGCTCATGCCCCATTTGCTGGCGCTGGTGCACCGCCAGTCGCTCAAAGTGCGTTTTCAGTTGCTGCCGCAAGTGACCAACCCCCAGCGGGCGCTGGAAAACGGCGAGGTCGATCTGATGATCATTCCCGACCGCTTTGCCGCCAAGGAGCACCCGGCCGAACAGCTCTTCGAGGAATCCTTCTGTGGCCTGGTCTGGCGCGAGTCGCCACTGGCCCACGGTGAATTGACGCTGGAGCGCTACCTGAACCAGGGCCATGTGGTCATGGAGCCGCCCCAGGCCAAGGCCTTCGAAACCCAGGCACTGGCGGAAATGGGCATCTACCGCCGGGTGGAGGTGACCACCTTCAGTTTCGCCACCGCGCCGCGCCTGGTGGTGGGCACCACCCGCATCGCCACCCTGCACCACCGGCTGGCGCTGCAGGCCGAACGCATGCTCCCCGTGGTGCGGCGCGAACTGCCGGTGCGCCTGCCCCCCATGCGCCAGATGATGCAATGGCACAAGTACCGCACCAACGACCCGGGCATTGCCTGGCTGCGCAAAACCTTGCACCAGGCGGTGCAGGCCATGGACCAGGACATGCACACCGCCTGAGATCCGGCGGGTGACGGCGCGCGGTCTGCCAGCTCAGGCAAGCATCGCGTGGGGGTCGATCACGTATTTGCGCGGTGCGCCAGCGTCGAATTCGGCGTAGCCACGCGGCGCGTCGTCCAGCGAGATCACCTCCACACCCACCACCTCGGCGATGTTGATGCGGTCCCACAGAATGGCCTGCATCAAGGCCCGGTTGTATTTCATGACCGGGGTCTGGCCCGTGAAGAAGCTGTGCGACTTGGCCCAGCCCAGGCCGAAGCGGATGCTGAGCGCACCCTTCTTCGCGGCGGTGTCCACGGCACCGGGATCGTCCGTGACGTAGAGGCCGGGAATGCCAATCTTGCCGGCCGCGCGCGTGATCTCCATCAACGAGTTCAGCACGGTGGCGGGTGCCTCGTGCTGCGCGCCCGAGTGGCCATGCCCGCGCGCTTCGAAACCCACGGCATCGATGGCGCAGTCCACCTCCGTGGTCCCCAGGATCTGCTCGATCTGTTCGCCGATCGTCGCGTCCAGCGAGACGTCCACGGTTTGAAACCCGACCCGGCGGGCGTGTGCCAAGCGCTCGGGATTCAGGTCGCCCACGATCACCACCGCCGCGCCTAACAGACGCGCCGACGCCGCTGCGGCCATGCCGACGGGTCCGGCGCCCGCCACATACACGGTGCTGCCAGGCCCGACACCCGCGGTGACGGCGCCGTGGAAACCCGTCGGGAGGATGTCGGTCAGGCAGGTCAGGTCACGGATCTTCGCGCGTGCATGCTCGCGATCGGGGAACTTCAGGAGGTTGAAGTCGGCATACGGCACCATGACGTATTCGGCCTGACCACCCACCCAGCCGCCCATGTCGACGTAGCCATAGGCGCCCCCCGCGCGCGAAGGGTTGACACTCAGGCAGACACCGGTGTGCTGCTCCTTGCACGTGCGGCATCGGCCGCAGGCCACGTTGAACGGAACGGACACCCAGTCGCCCACCTGCATGGTCTCCACATCGCGCCCGACCTCGACCACCTCACCCGTGATTTCATGGCCCAGCACCAAGCCGGTCGGTGCGGTGGTCCGCCCGCGCACCATGTGCTGGTCGGAGCCGCAGATGTTGGTCGAGACCACTTTGAGGATGACGCCGTGCTCGGCCTTGCGACCGCGCGGGTCCACCAGTTTCGGCGTGTCGATGGACTGGACTTCGACCCTGCCCGGTCCGGCGTAAACCACGCCTCGATTGTTGGCCATGTTGATCTCCTTGCTGTTGGGATGAAGAAATGCGCCACGCGCCTGGCTCGCCGCGCGACCTGCCGGTGAGACTGGACGTTTTCAGGCCGCTGCCATGTCCGTGGCCTGCTGCTGTTCCAGCAGCTTCGAGACAATGCGCCGCGCGCGGTTGGCGCCAACATCCACGTGGATGTCCAGCCACTTGGCCTGCTCGCCGAATTCGAGCATGTTCCTGTACTGGGCCTCGATCACCAGGCGGTCCTCATCGAAGGTGAAGGCGGTCTGCCGTACCACTTCGTCGATGTTCTCGGGCATGTCCGGGTGCTTGTTGCTGGCCATGCTCCAGAAGTAGTGGCACGTGGTCGCGGTCTCGGGCGTGATGCCGTGGAAGCCGCGCATGTGGAAGCCGCCCCGGTGGGGGTCGTCGATGGCGTCGGTGCCGGGCTCCACCGCACCGGTCCAGATGCGGAGATGGCTGAGGTCGAACTCGATTTCCTGCCACCGGTCGCAGGTGTCGCCAAACGGCCAGGCCGCCTTGTAGGTGGGCGGCGGCGTGGACCCGGGCATCAGCCGGACCACGCGCACCTGCTCACCCTCCTGCGTCACATTCATTTCCGCGTTCATGTGCAGGCGGGCGTTGCCACCGATGGTCTTGAGATGCACATAGCCCAGGTGGCTCAGGTCCAGCAGGTTGTCGTGGATCAGCTGCCAGGGCGCGTTGTAGTGGTAGTTGCCGCTGCCGAACTTGTAGAGCGGGTCATCGTGATGGGGGTAGTCGGGCGCGCTCTTGGTGGGCTCGGCTCCCTCGGTTTTGGGCATCCAGATCCAGATGATCTGGTTCTTCTCCACCACCGCATAGGCCTTGACCCGGGCCTTGGCCGGGATGCGCTCCTGGCCGGGGATTTCAATGCACTGCCCGCTGGGGGCGTACAACATGCCGTGGTAGCCGCAGCGCACGCCCGCGCCTTCCACCGTGCCACACGACAGCGGCAGCGAGCGGTGGCAGCAACGGTCCTCCAGCGCCGCCACCTGGCCCTCGCCGGTGCGGAACAGCACGACCTTCTGGTTCAGGAAGGTGCGCGCGATCGGCTTGTCGCCGAGTTCGGACGAGAACCCGGCCACGTACCACTGGTCGAGGGGAAAGGCATGGCTGTCGCCGATGCGCTGGATGTTGTTGATGGCAATGCAGTGGGTGGTCATGAAAGTCTCCTGGTGTGGCAGGGGGTCACTGGGCGGGTCAGAGGTCGAGCACGAGCAGCGGGGAACAGGCCCGGGAGCAACACGGCGTGAATTGGTCATTCGCCTGGCGTTCGCTGTCGGTCAGGAAGCTGTCCCGGTGCTCGGGCGCGCCTTCGAGCACGCCCGTGAGGCAGGTGCCGCAAACACCCGATTCGCAGGACACCGGCACATCGACACCGTGGTCCGCCAACACATCGATGACGCGCTTGTGCGAGGGCACGTGGATGAGCTGCCCGGTGCTGGCCACGCGCACGTCAAAGGCCGCATCGGCGGCGGACGCGGTCACCGCGCCAGCGAAATACTCCCGGTGCAGCCGCGATTCCGGCCAGCCCAGTTGCCGGGCGGTGTCGAGCACATGGCCCATGAAACCCGCCGGGCCGCAGACATACAGGTGGGTGCCCTCGGGCGCGCCTTCCAGCAGAAGCCGCGCATCGAATTTCTGCGCAGGTTCGCCATCGTCCGCATACACCCGCACCTGCGCGGCAAACGCCGATTGCGCGAGCTCGTCGACAAAAGCCATGCGGCTGGCGCTGCGGCCGCAGTAGTGCATCTCGAAACCCGCGCCGGTGGCGAAGAGGGTCCGGGCCATCGCCAGCATGGGCGTCACACCAATGCCCCCCGCGAACAACAGGCTGTGCTTCGCTGGCGTGAGGGGGAAATGGTTCTTGGGCGGGCTGACCTTCAAGCGGTCGCCGACCTGCACCCGTTCGTGCATGCCGGCGGAGCCGCCACGCGACGCCGGTTCGCGCAGCACCGCGATGCGGTAGCGGCCAGGCTCCGCCGGATCGTTGCACAGGGAATACTGACGGATCAGGCCCGGGGCCACATGCACATCCAGATGTGCACCCGCCGTGAAGGCGGGCAAGGCAGCCTCGTGGTCCGCCACCAGGTCAAAGCTGCAAATGCCGTCCACCTCTTGCTGGCGGCGGGCCACCCGAACCATCAACTCATTCATGTCGGTACTCAGTCGTCTTCTGTGGGGGGCCGTCGCTTGGCGGCGGCATGGGGGAACTTGGCTTGGACGTAGGCCTGCGTGGCGGCCTCGACCGCCGGCAGGTTCTCGTGCAGGCGGCGCAGCATGCCCAGCAGCACCTCCACCTCGTCGGCGCTGAGCACCGAGAGGAAGGCGCGTTCGCGCTCCAGCGCCACGCCGATGATCTGGTCGTGCAGCGCACGCCCCTCGGGCGTGAGCACGGCGATCCGGACCCGGCCGTCGGCGTCGTCCAGCTCGGTGCGGATCAGGCCGCGCGCCTGCATGCCCTTGAAGCAGCGGCTGACCGAGCCCTTGTCCATGCCGATCACGCGGGAAACCTGTTGCGCCGAAATCGCGCCTTCGATCGCCAGCAGCACCAGGCAGCGCCAGGTCTCGATGCCCACGTCGAAGGTGTTGAGGTAGTGTTGCGACGCGCCACGGGACAGCTTGTTCGTGACCCACGTCATGTAGGCCGGCACGTAGTGATCCAGGTTCACCGTGCGGGACACGGCACCTGTTTCGGTGACGTCCTGGGCTGGGGGGGTGTTTTTGCGGGTGTTCATACGCCGATGCTAATGAGCCCTCAATGCACCGCCATGCCGACCCAGCGCTCCAGCGCTTCGGTGTCGGCCAGGAGTTGGGCGGCGTCCGATTGGTGCACCACCACGCCGTGGTCCAGGATCACCGCGCGCTCGGCGTAGGCCAGTGCCTCGTCCACCTGCTGCTCGACGATGACAACGGTGATGCCTGTCTGCTGGCTCATGTGCCCGAAGGCACGCAGCAGTTCCAGCCGGATCAGCGGCGCCAGGCCCTCCAGGGGTTCGTCCAGCAGCAGCATCGTGGGCTGCCCCAGCAGCGCACGCGCCACCGACAGCATCTGCTGCTCACCACCCGACAGCTGCGCGCCGCCGTTGCGGCGCCGCTCTGCCAGGCGGGGAAACAAAGCATAGGCTTCATCCAGTGCGCCACGCGAGCGGCGTTTCAACCCGGCGAGCAGGTTCTCCTCGACCGTCAGCGAAGGGAAGATGTCGCGGGTCTGCGGCACATAACCCAGGCCCAGCTCGGCCCGCTGATGCGGCAACAACCGGGACACATCCTGCCCCTGGAAATACACCTGGCCATGGCGCAAGGGCAACAGGCCCATGATGGCGCGCAAGGCGCTGGTCTTGCCCACGCCATTGCGGCCGATCATCGCCAGACGCTCCTGCGGCCGGACCTCGAAGCTGAGGCCATCCAGCACCGTGGTCGGACCGTAGCCAGCCACCACGCCGTCGAGTTTCAAGATGGGTGCGTTCATGTTCAGTTCCCCAGGTAGGCCGCACGCACCTTGGGGTCGCGTCGAATGTCATCGGGTGAGCCATCGGCCAGCACGGCACCATCGGCCAGCACCAGGATGCGGGTGGCGAAGCGGAACACCAGGTCCATGTCGTGTTCGATGATGAGCACGGCAATGTCACGGGGCAGTGCGTCCAGCGCCGCCAGCAAGCGCGCGCCATCGCCCTTGGGCACCCCCGCCATGGGTTCGTCCAGCAGCAGGACCTTGGGGCGCAAGGCCAAGGCCAGCGCCATCTCGACCAGGCGCTGCTCGCCATAGGCCAGGTCCTGGGTGGCGGTGGCCGCATGGGCACGCAAACCAAACCGGGTCAGGATCTCCTGTGCTTCCTGTTGCAGCAGCGGATACGCGTCGATGCTGCGCCACAGGCGTCCCGTCAGGCCTTCGCGTTCGAACAGAGCCAATTCGATCTGCCGTTGCACCGCGAAATGCGGCGCCAGGGTGGTGATCTGGAAGGTGCGGGCCAGGCCGGCACGCACGCGGTGCGCCTGGCTCAAGGCGGTGACGTTTTCGCCGCGCAAGACGATGCCACCGCTGTCCGGCCGCAACACACCGCTGATCTGGTTGACCAGCGTGGTCTTGCCGGCGCCATTGGGGCCGATCAAGGCCAACCGGTCGCCCTCGCGAAGCTGGAAAGAGACCTTGCGGGTGACATGCAGACCACCGAAGCGTTTGTCCAGCGACTGGACGTCCAGCAACAGGCTCATGCGGCACCTCCGGCCCGACGACGCAGCCAGGCCCAGGCCTGGGCCGGCGACACCACGACGACCAGCATCAGCAGAGCACCCACCACGAAGAGCCAGTGGTAGGGATTGATCGACGATGCGGTGTGGTGCAGCAGCGTGAACACCGCCGCGCCCACCAGCGCACCGGTGAGACGGCCCGCGCCGCCGAGAATGAGCATGACCAGCGCCTCGGCCGACAAGGCGAACGACAGGCTGTCCATGCCCACCACCGCGTTCGTCTGCGCCGACAAAGCACCGGCGGCGCCGGCGATGGTGCCTGCCACGATGTAGAGCACCCACAGGCGAGCGAACACCGGTGTGCCCAGCGCCGCCATGCGGGCGCGGTTCTCATGGATGCCACGCACAGCCAAGCCAAACGGCGAGTTCACCACCCGGCGCGCCACGTAGAACAGCGCCACCAGCACCGCCAGCGCGTAATGCGCGGCCACACGGCCTTCAAGATCGAACTCGAACGCGCCCAGCACCGGCGCCATGACAAAGCCCGACAGGCCATCGTCGCCGCCGGTCCAGTCGCGCGCTTTCTGCGCCAAGTTGAGCAGTATCTGCGACACCGCCACGGTCAGCATCAGGAAGGTGAAGCCCTGGTAACGCAGGAGGAACGCGCCGGACACACAGGCCAGCAGCGCACCTGCGCCAGCACCCACCGCCAGCCCGACCAACGGGTCGGCCATTGCCCGCAGGGCGAAGATGCCAGCGGCATAGGCACCAACGCCAAACAGCGCCGCATGGCCCAGCGTGGCCAGACCCGCCACGCCGACCACGAGGTCGAGCGATAGGACGAACAGGGCGGTGATGAAGATACGGGTCAGCAGACCCAGTTGCTCAGGCATCAGCGCACAGGCCAAGCCACCCACGGCCAGCAACACCAGAGGGGCGCGCCAGGCGGGCGCACAACGTGGTGCCCCTGGGGCCGGCGCCACCGCCGACGGCGCGGCTGGTTTCAATGTCATGGTGTTCATCGCTTGAGCAAACCGTTGGGACGCCAGGCCAGCAATGCCGCCATGGCGATGAAGAAAAACAGGCTGCCCCACTCCGACGCCAGGTATTTGCTGGCGGTCTCGATCACGCCCAGCAACACGGCGGCGGCCAGGGAGCCGGCGATGCTGCCCATGCCACCCACGGCCACGACCACCAGCACCAGCACGAGGTACTTGAGTGCGTAGTAGGGCTCCAGCGGCATCAGCTCGGCACCCAGGATGCCCCCAAAGCCGGCCAGCGCGGCGCCGGCCGCGAAACAGGCGCACTGCACGGTGCGGATCGGAATGCCCAGGGTGGAAGCGGTGGCGCTGTGGTCCACCGCTGCACGCAGCCAGATGCCAAAGCGGGTGCGGGTAACGGTCCAGGCCGCGCCAGCGGCCACCAGCAGGCCGGCGCCGATCACGAGCAGCCGCTGGGCGGGCAGCGTGCGAAAGCCCAGGTCCACCGAGCCCGCGAGCGTGGCCGGCAAGACGATCAGCTGCACCTGCGGGCCGGCCAGCGCGTTGGTGGCTGCGATCAGCACGAAACTGAGGCCAATGGTGAACAACACCTGGTCGAGTTCCTTGCGACGGTAGAGGTGGCGCAGCACCAGGATTTCTAGCGCCGCGCCCAGCGCCGCCGTGAGCGCGACGGCCGCGGGCACCGCCAGCCAGAAGCTCCACTGTGCCTCGCGGGTGAGCAGTGCCGCGCAGTAGCCACCGACCATGGCAAAGGCGCCGTGGCTGAGGTTGACGAAGCGCATCAGGCCCAGCGTCACCGACATGCCCACGGCGATGACAAACAGCACCATGCCGTAGGCCAGGCCATCGATCAGGATGTTGAGAAAGGTGTTCACGGATGGGCTCTCAGCGCAGGCGACGACTCACTTGTCCAGGCCGTAGTCGATGTGAGGCCCAAAGCTCTGGACCTCTTTGTTGACCAGCTGCGCGCCGACTTTTTCCACCTTGCGCAGGTAGACGTTCTGGACGATGTGGCGCGTCTTGCTGTCAATGCGCACCGGGCCGCGCGGGCTGTCCCACTTCAGCGCGCGGGCGGCGGTGACCGCCTTGAGGCCATCCTTCTGGCCGCCAGTGGCTTCGATCATCTTGTGGATGACGTACATGCCGTCCCATGCGCCCACCGAGGCGTAGTTGGCCACCGCGCTGGGGTCCTGCTTTTTCAGGGCTTCAACAAACTTCTTGTTCTCGGGGGAGTCATGGGCGCCCGAATAGTGGAACGCGGTGGTCAAGCCCAGGGCGGCGTCACCGAACTTTTGCAGATCGAACTCGTCGGTTTCTGCGGTTCCAAGGAATTGCACGCCCGCCTTGGCGAGGCCATTCTCGTTGTAGGCCTTGACGAAACCCAGGTTGGGCGGACCACCCGGCAGAAAGGTGTAGACCGCCTGCGCCCCGCTGGCCTTGATGCGCTGCACAAACGGGCCGAAGTCCGTGGTGGAAATCGGCATGCGGATGCTCTCGACCACGGTGCCGCCCTGCTTCGTGAACTCGCTCTTGAACGCCGTCTCGGCGTCGATGCCGGGGCCATAGTCGGTGACGGCCGTCACCACCTTCTTCATGTCCTGCTTGGCGGCCCACTGCGCGATGGGCACCGTCACCTGCCACAAGGTGTAGCTGGTGCGAATGAAGTATTCCGACTTGTCGGTGATCGCCGATGTGGCGGCGTTGAAGATCACGGTCGGTGTCCTGGACTGCTGGATCAGTGGCGCGACCGCCATGGCGTTGGGCGTGAACACAAAGCCGCCCAGGTAGTCCACTTTGTCCTTGACGATCAGCTCCTGGACCAGCGTCTTGGTCTGGGCCGGATTCGGGCCGCCGGTGTCACGGTAGATGAACTCGACGCCCTTGCCCGCCAGCTTTCCGCCCTGGTTGGCGACATAGGCTTCCGCCGCGGCCTTGAACAAGGCGCCGTAATGGGCAAACGGACCGGAAAACGGTCCGACGATGCCCACCTTGATGGGCTGTGGCTGTGCCTGCGCGGGGGCAAACGACAGACCGCTGGCGGCGAGGAGCGCGCAATTGAGAACGCGGCGGGTGAGAGTCATGGCGGGTCTCCAGGGTTGTGTGCAGCGCCCCATTGGCCAATGGCTGCGGCTTTGATCTGTGTTGAATTATGGTTGGCAATTCAACCAGTTGCAATACCAACCGATTGGGGTTTTCCCTTGCTATGTGCTCCGCCCGTCCGGGCATTCCACAGCTGCACACATCAGGTCAAGCTGGCTTGAACGGGCCAATGCAGCCGCGAAGTGATTCACGGCATGTCTTTTGGCGTATTGATTACTAAAAATAACTTTACCCATTTTTTTTCGATCAAATCGACCTCCTTTAACAAACTTCGGATAAAGTTCAACAATGACAAGGACTTAGCGTGCCCTCCTCTGCTGTCACCTTCAGTTTGAAGAAAAAGCTCACACCCACGCCGGCACCCGCTCATGCGCACCACCATGAAAAAACCGCCCAAAGGCGGTTTGTCCAACCCATCACCGGGATTCGGCCGGTGTCACCTTCTTCCTCGGTCTCCCACCCAAACGCCCATTGGCCCTGGCCGCCTGTGCTTTCTGGGCTGTTTTGGC
The DNA here is from genome assembly GCF_038440225.1 of Hydrogenophaga sp. OTU3427. NCBI lineage: Bacteria > Pseudomonadati > Pseudomonadota > Betaproteobacteria > Burkholderiales > Comamonadaceae > Hydrogenophaga > Hydrogenophaga sp. OTU3427. The sequence goes on from NZ_JASATI010000018.1 coordinate 81,629, forward strand.
CATGCCACCGCGTTTTCCGGCCTGCACAGCGGTCCAACTTCGCGTGCCCAGCACGCCTTCAAGCAGGCTCGGGATGAACACATCCGCATCGAGTTGGGGAAAATGCATGCCCCACCCGTTGGGCGATATCTCGATCTGGTCCAACTGGGCTGGCGTGGCGGCCTCCAGACCCTGTACGGTCGACGGAAGGAAACCCAGCATCAGGCCGTTGGACAGCGTCACCTGGACACGCTGCGTTCGCCGATCGAATTGCGCCGCTGTGGCACGGGCATAGGGACCCAGACCTCGATCCCCGGGGGCGCGGGCAGCTGTCTTCTCCATCGGGTCGTCAGCGGGATCCATGGACACCCTCCTGTCCGTTGCACACCACCATCACGGCCGCTCGAGACCTCAACCTCCATGGCGACCTCCACTCCGGCACCACGCAGCCGGAAACGGGCGACTCGACAGCCCGACAAATTGTTTGAAAAAACCCAAGCATATTGGGATATTTTGTCTGAAATTGAGGCAAACCCCTGCCCGTCATCTGTTGATCTTGGCGTTCAAGCCATGCGTCCACGAGCAGACCCTGCACCTCAAAAAATACGAACTCTTCGGGCATCGCCCATGCGGCCGTTGACATGACACACAGCAAACATCACGCGGCTCGCCGCCTTGGCCCCCACCACTTCGCTTATTTGCGGGCGATCGCCGAAGGTATTTCAGTGCAGGAAAGCGCCCGGCGCTACCTTGGCGTCGAGCATGGTCATCAGGTCCAAGCCGCCCACACGGAAACCATCGATGCGGTGCGCGCCATCGCGCGGCGTTCTGGCCAATCGGCCTGGCGCCTCATCGGCTTGAAGATCACGCCTTCCGCCGTTCAGGAACCCATGAGTCTGGACGACTTCATCGTTCAACGGGACCTTGATGGCTGGAGCGAGAGCGAAGTGCTCCAGATGTACCAAGAGGCGTTCCCCCTGGACCGCCGAACACATCGACGAGAAAAACTGCGCCAACGCCAGATTGATCTCATCCAGCAGCTGCACATGCAGGCGGCCGAAACGCCCTCGCCTGCCGATCTTGTGACAGGCTGGTTTGATGGCATCACCACAAGCAAACTCCATGCGGCCGGCATTTGGACGCTCGGCGACCTCCACGCCCGCATTCATTTAGGCGGGCGCTGGTTCGCGGATCTGCCGGGCGTGGGTCAAACGAAAGCACAGCGCATCGAACGGCACCTGCGCGGGCTCCTGCCAGACCTTGCTGCGCCGCCAAAACGCGTATTTAAGCTGCTGGAGGGCTCAAACATCGACCTCACAGAAGGCCGCAAGCGCGCTTTTCTCGACACCGCCAATACCCAGGCCACCCCAGACCACAAAAACGGCTCTGAGGCGCTCTATTCGCGTCCGGAAATCGAAAATGGGTTATCAATCGCTCCTGGTATGGAGTTTTTGCCCTCTCCCACCCGAGGGCTGGACGCACCGTCCGATCTGGCCGCGGTCGATGCCTGGATTCGCGCGCGGTCCGGTTCGGTGGCTACCGAAAAATCATTTCGACGCGAGGCGCACCGCTTGATGCTCTGGCTTCAACACGAACGCGGGGGCCTTGACTTCAAAAGCATGACCGCGGAGGACTGCTCAGCGTACGTGGTCTTCCTGGCCCACGTGCCTGCCCACTGGATTTCGCGACGAAGAGCCCGACCGGGAGAAGCAGGATGGGCACCGTTTCGTGGACAGCTCACTGCGCAGAGCCAAAGACAAGCACTCGCGCTGGTTGGCGCGCTGTTCAACTGGTTGCATGCCACGAGTTATATCCACGGCTCGCCGTGGGCAAGGCTCGACATGCCCAGGGCACGAAGCGCCACGGCCACGCCCCGCAACGTCGAACCGCAGAACGTGAAGCGGTTCAGCGACGTGGTCATGAACAAGATCATGTGCTTCATTGAAGCGCAGCCGCCCTCCCCTGCGCGTGATCGGATCCGATTCATTTTTCGATTTGTTCAAGCCGTGGGCTTGCGCCCTGGCGAACTTCTCCAGACCAGACTGGGAGACGTGCAAAAGGAACAAGGCGAATGGTTTTTGCGAATCGCAGGCCAATCGGCTCGCACTCGAATGGTGGCGATTCCCGGTCAGGCCCTCGCGGCCTTGCACCGCTATATAGGCGAACGAGGTTGGGACGGAATTGAAAGCGCACCACCGGACGCACCGCTGCTGTCCAACGTCAGCAATCCGATGACGCCAGTGAGTTACCCAGCGCTTTACAAGCACGTTCGCAGCTGGGTCGCGCGGGCCGTTGCTGCCGCTGACCTGCCAGTCAACGACGGCCAAGTTCTCAGCAAAGCATCGACATATTGGCTGCGCCACACCTTCGGAACGCAAGGTCTGCCCAAGGGTGTTTCCGTTGAGGTTTCGCGGGCCCAACTGGGCCAAGGCCCCAGCACTCTCACAGCTGAGCGCTACAAACAAGCGCCACTGGACAAATACGCATCACAACTGGACAAGGCCTTCGGCCAGGACATTTGAGCGTTGTGCTCGAAAGAAGGCGACCAGGCGTTTGGGCGCCCTGGGCCATCGAGTCGTCCGGCAAGAGCGATCAGCAACACCACGGCGTTGCCACCTTGTATTGCTGCCGAGGACCCGATGAGCACGTCGCTTCCTGGCAATTCCACTCGATTCGGTGACGTCCAAGTCCCCCGCTTAACCAGAACAATGCTTCTGGGCGGCCCTTGATTGTTCGCCAAAGGCGGCAAGGTTTTGGTGCTTGATCCGATGGGGGCGGGACAGCTGTTCGTGATGGACCTTCGAGCGAGGGGAGGTCACTGACAACTGGGGGTTTTTTGATACGGCCGTCGCTGTTCTCAATCAACGGAAGAGGGGGGTGGAACGGTTCCACCCCCTTTCCGAGTTGCAAGGAAACTGGATCGTTCCCCCTTTTTTCAGTCCATACATATGGTGCAAAAGGTGAAGCAACGACCCTATCGGGCAGCACTTTTGGTGTTTGAAGAGAGGTCACCCGTCCAGACAACTTGGCGTGAAGAACACTTTGCCGCATGGAGAGGGAAGGGGGTGGAACGGTTCCACTCCCCTAGGCAGATCAAGCCGCCGGCTTGCGATCAGTTTGCCTTGCGCTTGCAACTCCAGGCACGCTGGAGATCAAGAGATTGATTTGAAAGCTGTGCGGATGGGCGCGGGCCACCAATTCCTCCGCTGAACCACCCTGCCGTCTGGTAACTTTATCCGCATGAAGATCGGGAGGGGAGGGGGGGGGTGGAACGGTTCCACCCCCCATCAACTCAAGCCAAAAACTTGGCAATCATCGCCTTGGCTTCCGCAAACCGGGCAGGTTCAATGTTCTCGAGATCGATTCGGATACTTCGCTTTCTGGCGTTGTACGAAAGCTTGCCCTTTTGCCCAGCTTTGCCATCAAGCTGTTCCTCCCGCTTGGCAGAGGAGGGGGGTGGAACGGTTCCACCCCCCTCCGTCAAGCGTTTGAAAATGTCGGCAGCAGGCAGTTTGGGCGAGTGCGCTTGAAGTTCCTTGGCCACCGCCAGGACACGTTCAGGATCCTTCTGAATAGCCCCCACAAGATCTGACACCCAGCGGTATTGCAACTCCAGCGGACTGGCGAACGCTTCCAACACATCTGTCGGCAAACGGGCAAGTGCCAACGACTTGCCCAGCTGACTCAGATCAATGCCCACCGCTTCGGCCAACTTCCGTGCTGAGGGAAACAAACCATGATCAAGCGCTTTGGCGTACATCAAGCCGACCTCGTAGGGGCGGAGGTCCTTGCGTTGTCGGTTCTCCCTGTCCATTTCCACGAAGAGAGAGGTGTCGTCCAGTTCCTCCACGAGCGCGAGTACAGGCAATCCCAGTTCGAGGCATGCCTGGTGGCGCCTGTGCCCGAAGATGACTTCGTACCGGTCCGAACCATCGTTCAGGGGACGAACCTTGATCGGTTGGACGGTTCCGCCTTGAGCCAGTATGTCCGCCTTGAGCGCTTCAAACTCGGCATCGACGAAGGAAAGCTCATGCCGGTTGGCCCACTTGCTGCGCACCACCTTCTGGGGGTCCAGCCGTTTTGCAGGCAAACTTCCTTCAAACTCCCTGAGTTGCTCCTTGAGCCGCGACGCCTCCTGGATGGCGGCAGACTGGCGGTCGGTGAACTGCGCCATCGCGCCAATGGCGGTTTTGGGCTTGGTCCCCGTATCACGCGTCGTCGCGGTTGTGGAGGCCAGCAACGGACGACGCGGAGCGATCACCAGGCTGGCTTTCTCAAGCAATTTCTTTCCCATGATGCGTCTCCTCGCTTAGGGCTTCGTGGTCTTGGATGCAGCGAGCTGCTTGTCCCACGCCGCTCGAATCGAGCTTTCAACGTAACGAACAAACTGGTCATAGGCATCGCGCGCGCGCTTGAAGGTCCGGGCGTTTCCGTCGTACTTCTGAATGTCATAGACCGTCGAAAACTCCGCACTCGCACTGCTGGCAACCGCCGTTTTGGGTATTTCGACAGGCAGCACCTTCTCCTTGTAGGTCGCCTGAATCCAAGAGCGGACGATGTCGCTCGTGGACTCGGCCGAATCCACGCGAGACAGCAACACGTGTATGAAATCGAACTCCTTGTCCAGGCCTCGGCTCGTGAGCATCTCCGTGCTGAGGTCAGAGAAGAGGTTCCAGAACTGACTGGCCGACGCGTAGTCAAGCGCGTTGGGGGGCAGGGGCATGACCAGGCCATTGCTGGCCATGAGGGCGTTGATGGTGATGTAGCTCAGACTGGGCGGGCTGTCGATGACGATCACGTCGTATTCAGCGCGCACGTCATCAATGCCGAGGTTGAGCACGTTCCAGAACTCGAAGTGAGGCTCCTGGGTCTGACGGGCGGGGAGAGCGAATTCCGCTCCAAACAAGCAGGGCGCCGCGGCCACCAAGTCAATGCCATCCCAGTAGGTCGGCCGGATGGCGTAGCGGATCGATGTCTCTTCACCCAAGGCCAGGGGCAACACCGTGTCTTCTTCGGTCACCTCCGTATCGGGCAAGATCCCAAACAACGTGGTGAGCGAACCCTGAGGATCCAGGTCGATGACCAGTATCTTGAGGCCCAGCAAGGACAGTCCCTGAGCGAGCGTCATGGCGGTGGTCGTCTTGCCAACACCTCCCTTGAAGTTCGCGATGGCAATCGTGACGGCTTCCGCGCCCGCAGGACGAAGTTTGTCTTTTCGGTAAGCTCGGATCCACTCGCGGGTTTCTTTCAAACTGAATTCGCGGCGACTGCCAGTTGTATTCAGGTTACCCTGAGGCAGGTCACCTTTTGTCATCCGGTGGATGATGGTGCCTTTTTCGACGCCACAGTAGCCCGCCAACTGGCTGAGGTTGATGACCAACTCTTGCTTGCGTGATGTCGGGTTGAGCATCACGGCCCTCACCTGGTCCATCATCTCGGCAGACAGTGCCGCCTGTTCCGCAATGTCTTGAAGGTTGATGGCCGGTTTTCTGATACTTTTTGTGCTTGCCATGAAAATCTCTCGATGATGTGAATGCCAGTGCATTTTACGAAAATGTGCAGGTTCTTGGAACTTATGGTCAACCAGCTGGTTTTCTCAATGTTCTACGCCCCCGATCTCCTGTTTTTTCTCCGCACGGGTGCCTCATCAGGGTTTATTCAATCAAAAACCTCTAAGGCCTTTAATACCTTTAGGTGTCAAAATATTCTTTAAAATCAATCGCTTAGATGACTTTGAGTGAGACTCTTCAGGAGAACACGTGAAGGTTTACGGGACAGCCCGTGAGTGAATACAGGTCTTCTCGTGTGGTTTTTCGGGTGATTTTGTGAGTGAATACGGGTGCCAAACCGCTGTAGGGGGCCTGAAAACGTTGGTGACCGGATAGCTGGTGACTCAACTGCCACGAAATGGCCCAATAGGGCACCTTGGGTATCACCATACGTGAGAGTTTTCAGGGGCTGTAAGCGGGTGTCAGACCGCCACACTGGCGGAAGTTGTCGATTTCACGTGAGAGTTTTCAGGTGGTTGATCGACTACGCAGCAGGACACCATGTGTGAGACGGTGATTTCACACAAGCCTTGGCCTGTAGTAGAGTGCCGCAAATGAATGATGTGGCCCATTTCGCAACCCTTGACCCGCTGAAGAAGCCGGTCAATACCCTTGCTATCGTTCCCCAGAATCGAAAAATCACCGCCCTGGGCCGCAAGGCTTACAACGTGATGCTCAACATCGCGCAGTCCCAGGGTGTCGAGAAGGAGACATACCGAGCACCCCTGTCAGAGATTGTCAGTGGCATCGACTACGGCTCCAACGACATGGAGCTGATCAAAAAGCACCTGCGCTCCATGGCGTCGACCATTGTGGAATGGCAATCTCCGACAACAGGGGAGGGCAGCAAGTGGACGGTTTGCACCCTCATCGCACATGCCGAGATCCTGAAGGAGCGGAATCAGAATTTTCTGATCTGGAGTTATGCCCAGCCTTTGCGACAAGAACTGCTGTCGCCGGCCGTGTTCTCAAAGCTCTCGATCGGCATGTTGTCCCAGATGCACACCCACGCCGGGATCGTGCTGTACGAGATTTGCACCCGCTACAAAAACGTAGGACGAACATCACGCCAGCACTGGCGATGGTGGTTGCCTGTGTTGTCTGGGCACCCAGATTCTGAACGGCTGGCAAAGATTGAATACCGCTTCTTCAAGCGAGACACCATCAAACCGGCGATTGCCGAGGTCTGCGCCATCACCGACATCGAGATTGAGCTGGTTGAGTACAAGGATGGCAAAAGCATCAGCGAGATTCAATTCAATGTAAAGGTTAAGGCGCAAGCGCCACTGCCATTGAAGAGCCCGCCCAAGCCAGTGGATCTTTCCATCATCAAGAAGGCCGGCGAGCTCAATATCTCGGAGGAAAGGGTCGAGGACCTGGTGGCCAAGCACAGCGAAGAAGAAGTGAAGCAAGCGCTCACTGAACTCGAGGTGCGGATGTTGAACGCATTTCCCGGACCTGTGCGGGACCCTCACCGGTACCTCAAGGCGCGTTTGTCTGGCGTGCAGCAACAGGTGGAGGCACCCATCAGTGCAGAAGAAGCCGAGACCTTGTCACGCACCGAAACGCTGAAAAAGCAGGTTGAGCTGAAAGCCTCGTGGCGAGACGAATGGCTGCGCCGCAAGAAGATTGAGGTGGTTGCTTCGATTCAGGCGTTTTCTGAGGAGCGGATCCGGGAACTTGAGGCCGACTTGGTCGGTGAACTCGTGGCCAAGAATGCGCACCCTTCCGTGATCAAACGCCTGCAGACCAATGGTTGGGATCACCCACTTGTACGGCATCTGATGATCGATTATTTCGCCACGGCTGCGTTGGGTGAGGGCTGGGATCAACCGTCGACAGAAGATCTGCTGGATATCGCAAGTGAAGCGGCGAAGGTGTCTTGATGGGGTAGCCCAGGCTGTTGGCAGGCGTTCTGCCGAACATCAAAGGGATTGCTCGATGTGACGGTCGCCGCGCAGATCGAGGGCGATTGTGCGTGCGACACCGGCACGGGGCGAATACGACAAGAGATGGGGGAAGATTTGAAGCGGTGCCGCGCAGCGGATTTTGAGCACGACCTGCCACATCAAGTGAGCAGGTCGTGAATCGCTGGCGTATTACAGCGCGGCGTCTTTGAGCTTCTTGAAGAAGCGCGCCTTGAGCTTGACACTGGCCGGCTTGGACTTGAAAACCCGCTCTTCCTTCGTGAACGGATCGATACCCTTGCGAGCCTTCTTGGCCGGCACTTGCTGAACGGCAACGCGAACAATGCCTGGCAGGGTGAATTCACCTGCGCCCTTCTTGTGCACGGACGCCAGCATGGTTGCCTCCAGGGCCGCCATCACAGCGCGCACTGCCTTGGGCTCCACACCAGATGCCGTTGCCAGATGGGCTGCAAGACTCGTCTTGTTGAACGTTTCCTTGATCGGCTTGAGTGCAGCGGCTGGTTGTTTGGCCGGAGTCGCTTTGGGCGCGGCTTTCACTGCGGGTTTTGCTGCTGCCTTGGGAGCCGCTTTTGTGGTTGTCGACTTTTTAGCTGTTGCCATGGAAATGGGAATCGAAACGTTGAGTTGTGTCATGGCCGAATTGCGCATGAGCATTTCATTCTAGAGCCCAACGGTCAAGGTGCGTCAACGTGAATCATCGAGATGGTGGCTGAGGCCCCGCAGAAGGGTCTTGGCGTCCTTGATGCCCAAGTCCTTGCAGATGTCCATGGGAGAGACGCCAGCGCGCAAGCGCCGCACGATGACGGAGTTGCGGATGACCCCGGGGCCGACATGGCCAGGGCAGGGGACAGCGGCGGCCATGCAGGCCGCTTCGACCTGGTGGTAGACGAGGGCAAACAGCGTGGCCTTGGACAGCGAGTCCAGTTGTGTGGACGTGAACACCAGGGCACTGGGCTTGCCCACCGTCTGGCGCACGGCGAGCCAGCGTTGCAAGGCGGGCCCGGCAGGACCACTGGTGGAGATCTCCCGGCGCTGTGCCAGGCGTGGCCCATCCAGCCTGAGCAGGAACTGGCCGGGATGCAACCTGTTCTTTCGAACGTGCGCGACCTCCAGCGCACGCAACTCAGCGGAGGTCATGCCACATTCGAGCAAGAGCAGCATGATGGCACCGTCGCGCAACTCGATCGGTGTGGGGTGGGCCGGCATGCACTGGTACAGGGCCTCGAACACGCCAGGAGGCAAGACCTGTCCACCACGTTCGCGTTCGGTCGGCAAAGGACCCAGCAGCTCAGCGGTGAAGGGATGGTCTGGCATCAGGCCACGCATGACGGCGTGGGCATACACGCGGCTGAGCAGCTCGCCGTAACGATGGCGGGTGACAGGCGAGATGCGGCGCGCGCTGGACTTGGCATTGCGCTTGGAAGCAGGGGAGGGCCCATAGGCCAGGAAAGCCTCGGCGTCCGCCAGGCTGATCTGGGTGAAGTGGGGTGGGAGGCCCGATTGAGATCGAGAAGGGCTGGCATCCCTCAACCAATCCAGCCACTTTTTCCAGATGAAGGAATAGGGCAGGGCCGCTTCACGCGAAAGGGGGTCGTGGTAATCGTTCTCGCGATCGGCCAGCCAGTCGTCGAACAGCGCGCCAGGCACCATGAGATCCGGGGTCGGCGGGGGCTTCTGTGTGGGCATGGGACAACAAACCTGGTGGGAACGGTACTGGAAAAGCGGTGCCAATACAAAACTTACCACACCCGTGCCTGGCACGATACCTGCAGATATCTGTTGATTGCCAGAGGAGTGCAAATTAATGTTTTAAGTGTTTTTAAAACAACCGTTGTAAGTCTTGTATTTCGGACTTGGCAGTCCCCTGCTTCCGGTAGGTCTTGCATGCGCGCTCGAAAAAGAGCTCTGTGCTGCGCGCAACTTACCGTGTCAGCGGTACGATGTGTTGTATGAGCACCTTCAACAGCAGCCTGAAATCGGAAATTGCACGTGTCGCACGCAAGGAACTCAAAGATGAGTTGCTTGCACTCAGAAAGACGAGCACGGCACATCGCTCCGAGATTGCCGCACTCAAGCGCGACGTCAAAGCATTGATGATGGCCCTGCGCGCCACGCAGCGCTCATTGCCCAAGGCGCCGGCCGCAGCACCGGACAAGGTCAAGGGCGCCCCGCAGCCACGCGCGCCCAAACCGTCTGCGGCCGACTTCGATTCAACCGCCTTTGCGGCACAGCGCCAAGCACTCGGTATTACCCAAGCGCAGATGGCAAAGCTCGTTGATGCCTCGGCGCTGTCCGTCTACAAATGGGAATCGGGCAAAGTAAAACCTCGTGCAGCGCAACTTGAACGCATCAATGCCATGAAGAAGTTGGGCAAGCGCGCCGTCGCGGCCCGCCTGGCTGAATAAGCAGCGCTGAAAAACGCCCCAGCCTCCGTCTTTCCTAAGCCGGAAGCGATCTATGCCATCACAGCAGCGGGGGGGGTTTTGGCCCGCGGGGGTAGATAGGCCCGCAGGAACCGGCCCGGGGGGGCGCGGTGGGGTTGGGGGGG
>NZ_JASATI010000019.1:0-90874 GCF_038440225.1 Hydrogenophaga sp. OTU3427
ACGCCCGCGCGCGCCGGTGGGCCGGGCCACGCGCTCAGCTGCTGCCGCGCAGCCGCAGCTCGAAGCCCAGGTCCAGTGAGTTGGGTTGGGGCATCTCGCCCCGCATCAGCGCCAGCAGCATGGCGGCGCTGGCCTGGCCGATCTCCGAGCGTGGTGTGTGCACCGTGGTCAGCGGCGGCAGCATCTGATCGCTGCCCGACAGGTCGTTGAAGCCGGCCACGGCCACGCGGTCGGGCACGGCAACACCCAGGCGCAGCGCGGCCAGCAGCCCGCCCTGGGCCAGGTCGTCGTTGTTGAAGAAGACGGCGTCGCAGTCGGGTCGCGCCCGCAGCAGTTCGGTGAACAGTTCGCCGCCCAGTCGCATGCTGGAGGGTTCGGGCACCAGGCGTTCGAGCTTGGGGTCGTAGAGGCCGTGTTCGCGCAGGCAGCGGCGGTAGCCCTCGGCCCGCTGCAGGGTGCGCGGGTCCAGTTGCGCGGCCACGAAGGCGATGCGCCGGCGCCCGCGCGCCAGCAGGTGTTCGGTGATGGCGTGGCCGGCATCCTGCTGCGAGAAGCCCACACAGTAGACGTTGGGCGCCTGGGTCAGCTCCATCAGGTAGACGCAGGGCACGCCGCTGGCCGCGATCATCTGGCGCGCCGCCTCGGTGCGGTCGAAGCCGGTCAGCAGCAGACCGGCGGGCCGGTGCGCCAGGTAGGAGCGCAGCAGCTGCTCCTCTTCCTGGGGGTCGTAGTGGGTGACACCGATCAGCGTCTGGAAGCCGTGCGGATGCAGGGTGCGGTGCACCGCGTCGAGCACGTCCACGAACAGCGCGTTGGACAGCAGGGGCACCAGCACCGGCACCTGGCTGCTGCGCTGCGAGGCCAGGGCCCGGGCGGCCGGGTCGGGCACGTAGCCCAGCTGCTGGGCGGCCGCCAACACGCGGGCCACCAGATCGGGCGCCACGCTGCGTTCGCCGCGCAGCGCACGCGAGGCGGTGATGGGGCTCACGGTGGCCAACTGGGCGACATCGCTGAGGGTGACGCGGCCGCTGGAACGGCGTTTGGGTTCGGGGCGGTTCAAGGGTTTTCCCTAAATGGGTGGCGGTTCAATCCGGTTAGGATAGCGCTGTCCGATGACTTGAACAAGCTGTCGGGCGGCACATTTTCCGTCATCGGCCCAAGTATCGGCACCGGTGGCCGGCTTCCTTCGGGAAGCCCTTTTTTGAACTTTTGGGATAGCGCTGTCCAAATGAATATTTCACCGACATCGGTGTTTGTGGTGGTCATGGGCGTGGCCGGCTGCGGCAAGTCCAGCCTGGGCGCGGCCCTGGCCGGCGCGGTGGGCGTGCCCCTGATCGAAGGGGACGACCACCACAGCCCCGCCAGCCGCGACAAGATGCGCCAGGGCATTGCCCTGACCGACGCCGACCGGGCCGGCTGGCTGCAGGCCCTGGGCCGGCTGCTGCAGGCGCACGGCGAGGGTGCCGTGCTGACCTGCTCGGCCCTCAAGCGCGCCTACCGCGAGCAGCTGCGCGCCGCCTGCCCAGGTTTGCGCTTCGTGTTCCTGGACATCGACCGCGTCCATGCCGGCCAGCGTGTGGCCGCGCGCGCCGACACCCATTTCTTCTCCAGCGCACTGGTCGACAGCCAGTTCGCCACGCTCGAATCGCCGGTGGGTGAAGCCGGCGTGCTGCGCCTCGATGCGCGCTTGCCCATCGCCCAACTGCAGGACCAGGCCACCGCCTGGCTCCACACCTCGGAGGCTGCCCCATGAGTGCCCACACCTCGCCCCACGAGCCGCGTCGCGGCGCCGCCCAGCGCCTGGCCAACACCGCCATGGCCGTGTGCCTGGCGATCATGGCCACCTCGGTCTTCATCAACGTGGTCCTGCGCTATGGCTTCGGCAGCGGCGTGGCCGCGAGCGAGGAGTTGTCGCGGCTGCTGTTCGTCTGGATGGTTTTCATCGGTGCCGCCGTGTCCTACCCGGCCGGCGAACACATGGCGTTCACCAGCCTGGCCGGCCTGCTGGCGCAGCGGCCACTGGCCTTTGCCGCCATCACGGCGGTGATCCGCCTGCTGGTCATTGCCGCTTGCGCGATGCTGGCCTGGGGCGCCTGGCAGCAGGTGCTGGTGGGACTGGGCAGCCATTCGGTGGTCATGGGGTATTCGGCGGCGCTGCTGCCGCTGCCGGCCCTGTTGTGTTCGGTGGCCATCGCTGTGATGGCTGTGGTGGAACTGGTCACGCGCAAGCCGCTGGACCTGGGCCACGGCGCGGAAGTGGAGTGATGATGAGCGCTGAAGCACAGGCCTTCGTGGTCTTTTCGCTGGGCATGCTGGTGCTGATGGGCACCGGCATGAACATGGGCCTGGCCCTGGTGCTGACCGGGGCCGGCATGGCCTGGGTGCTGGACTTCTGGGACGCCCAGCTGCTGGCGCAGAACCTGGTGGCCGGCGTCGACAGCTTTCCGCTGCTGGCCGTGCCCTTCTTCATCCTGGCCGGCGAGCTGATGAACGCGGGCGGCATCAGCCGGCGCATCATCGCCATGGCCCAGGCCTGGGTGGGCCACATCCGCGGCGGCCTGGGTTACGTGGCGATCGGCGCGGCGGTGCTGATGGCCAGCATGAGTGGCTCGGCCCTGGCCGACACCGCGGCGCTGGCCACCATCCTGCTGCCCATGATGCGCCAGCAGGGCTACCCCATGAACACCTCGGCCGGTCTGATCGCCTCGGGCGGCATCATCGCGCCCATCATCCCGCCGTCCATGCCTTTCGTGATCTATGGCGTGACCACCAACACCTCGATCTCGGCGCTGTTCGTCTCGGGCATCGTGCCGGGGTTGTTGATGGGCGTGGGTCTGATCTTCGCCTGGCGCTGGGTGCTCAAGGACCTGAACCTGCCCCAGGGCGAGCCGCTGCCGCTGAAGGAGCGCTTGCGTTCCACCGCCCGTGCCTTCTGGGCCATGCTGATGCCGCTGATCATCATCGGCGGCATGAAGTCGGGCGTGTTCACGCCCACCGAAGCCGCCGTGGTGGCCGCGTTCTACGCGCTGTTCGTGGCCTTGTTCGTGCACCGCGAGATGAAGTTCAGCGCTGTGCACGGTGTGCTGGTGCGCGCCGCCAAGACCACGTCCATCGTGATGTTCCTGTGTGCCGGGGCCCAGGTGGCCAGCTACATGATCACCCTGGCCGACCTGCCCAACCTGCTGACCGGCTGGCTCGGACCCATGGTCGAGAACCCGCGGGTGCTGATGGCGGTGATGATGGTGGTGCTGGTGCTGATCGGCACCGCCCTGGACCTCACGCCCACCATCCTGATCTTCGCGCCGGTGATGCTGCCCATTGCCGTCAAGGCCGGCATCGACCCGGTCTACTTCGGCCTGATGTTCGTGCTCAACGGCGCCATCGGCCTGATCACGCCGCCCGTGGGCACGGTGCTCAACGTGGTGGCGGGTGTTGGCCGCATCTCGCTGCCCAGCGTGATCCGCGGCGTCAACCCTTTCCTCATCACCTACGTGTTCATCCTGGCGCTGCTGGTGGTGTTCCCGCAGATCGTCATCGAGCCGGTGCGCTGGATGCGCTGAGCCCGTCTTTTTTTCACCCCGACCCAACCCCAAGGAGACTCCCATGACAACCTTCCGCCGCACCGTGCTGGCCGCCGTGTCCGCCGCCGCCCTGGTGGCGTCTTTCGGCGCCATCGCCCAGGACATCAAGCCGCGCATCATCCGTTTTGGCTACGGCCTCAACGAAGTGTCCAACCAGGGCCGCGCGGTCAAGCTGTTTGCCGAGGAGGTGGAAAAGGCCTCGGGCGGCAAGATGAAGATCCGCGCCGTGGGCGCCGCCGCCCTGGGCTCGGACGTGCAGATGCAGCAGGCCCTGATCGGCGGCGCGCAGGAAATGATGGTGGGTTCCACCGCCACCCTGGTCGGCATCACCAAGGAGATGGCCATCTGGGACACGCCCTTCCTGTTCAACAACGCCAAGGAGGCCGATGTGGTGCTGGACGGTCCGGTGGGCCAGAAGGTGATGGACAAGCTGCAGGAGAAGGGCCTGGTGGGCCTGGTCTACTGGGAGAACGGCTTTCGCAACCTGACCAACAACAAGCGCGCCGTCACCAAACTGGAGGACATGGACGGCATCAAGCTGCGCGTGATGCAGAACAACGTCTTCCTCGACAGCTTCAAGACCCTGGGCGCCAACGCCGTGCCGCTGCCTTTCTCCGAGCTGTTCACCGCGCTGGAGACCAAGACGGTGGACGGCCAGGAGAACCCCTACAACACCATCCTGTCCAGCAAGTTCTACGAGGTGCAGAAATACCTCACCGTGACCAACCACGTCTACAGCCCCTGGATCGTGACGGTGAGCAAGAAGTACTGGGACGGCCTGAGCAAGGCCGAGCAGAAGGTGCTGATGGACGCCGCAGCCAAGAGCCGCGACTTCGAACGCAAGGACACCCGCGACGAGGCCGCCAAGGCCCTGGCCGATCTCAAGGGCAAGGGCATGGTGGTGAACGAGCTGTCGGCCGCCGAGGCCAACCGCATGCGCGAGAAGCTGGGCGCGGTCAACGCCAGCATCGCCGCCAACGTGGGTGAGGCCTTGTGGAAGGACGTGCAGGGCGCCGTCGCTCAGGCACGCAAGTAAGCGGTTCCTTTCCGAACACGCCGGCCCCCTGGGGCCGGTTTTTTTTTTGATGGATGGGCGGTCTAGGTTCTATCATCAGCCCACCTCCATCCCTCACCACCCCCCCACACACATGCCCTTCAGCCCGACCGAACTGCTGGGCTGGGCCGCCGCCAGCCTGGTGCTGCTGAGTTTTTCGCTCAAGACCATGGTGGCCCTGCGCGTGGCGGCCATCGCCAGCAACGTGGCCTTTTTCAGCTATGGCCTGGCGGCCGGCCTGGTGCCGGTGATGGTGTTGCATGGTCTGCTGCTGCCGCTCAACCTCTGGCGCCTGCACCAGATGCGCGACCTGCTCGGGCAGGTCAGGCGCGTGGCGGGTGGCCGCTTTTCGCTCGACATGCTGCTGCCCTACATGTCGGTCAGCCAGTACCCGGCGGGCCACCACATCTTCCAGGAAGGCGACCCGGTCGAGCACATCTATCTGATCCTGGAGGGGCGGGTGCTCATCGAACGGGTCCACATCGAGCTGGGCAAGGGCGAGCTGCTGGGCGAAATGGGCGTGTTCACCCGCAGCCACCAGCGCACGGCCGGCGCCACCTGCCTCACCGATGTGCGCATCGGCAGCCTGACGGCCGAGAAGTTCTGGCAGGTCTTCTACCAGGACCCGTCATTTGGTACCTATGTGATGCAGACCATCGTGGAGCGCAACGCGCGCCAGCGCGGGCCGCAGGTGCCGCCTCCCACCCAGCCGGTCGCGCTGGAGCCGGTCGAGGTCCGCTGACCCGCCGCGCGGGTCAGTAGGTCTTGTAGGGCAGGAACTTGCCCGACAGCACCACGTTCACGCGGTCGCCCTTGGGGTCGGGCTGGCGCTGGATGTCCATGCTGAAGTCGATCGCGCTCATGATGCCGTCACCGAATTCCTCGTGGATCAGCTCCTTGATGGTGCTGCCGTAGACATTGACGATTTCGTACCAGCGGTAGATCAGCGGATCGGTGGGCACGGGCGTGGGCAGCGAGCCCTTGTAGGGCACGACCTGCAGCCATTTCTGCTCGTCGGCGGTGAGGCCGAAGATCTTGCCCAGCACCTTGGCCTGGGCCGGCGACGCGGTCATCTGGCCCAGGCACAGGGCGGTTGTCCACTCCTTGCTTTCACCCACTTTCCTGGCGACGTCCTCCCATCTGATGCCTTTGCTCACCTTGACGGTGATGATCTTCTCGGTGACGTCGTTGCGGTTCATGGCGGGCTCCGGTGGGGTTGGCTGTGCTGGCGCCAAGTCAAGCAAGCCATGTGCCACACCGCTGCCCGCCTGGGCGTCGGAACGTCAACACGTTCTCAAGGCGCGGTGAGTGTCATGCCCTGCTGCCTGAACAGTGCCAGCAGACGGCCGCTGGCGCGCAGCTCTGTCATCGCCTTCTCCAGCGCCTGGCCCAGCTCCTTGTGCTCCGACTTGATGGCCATGCCCAGCGGCCAGCCGTTGTCGGGCACGCCGGGCAGCGGCAGGGCCGACAGGGCCACCGGCGTCTTGCTGCCGCTGCTGGCGATGGCCGCTTCCGCCTGCGAGCGCAGCACGTAGGCCGCCGCCGCCTTGCCATCGAGCACCGCCGTGGCCGCTTCGATACCGCTGTTGAACAGCACCACGTCCTTGCGCAGCAGGCCACCGCCGTGGCCCATCAAGGCGCTGGCGGTGCCGGTGCCGCGCTCCACAGCGAGCTTGTGGCCCTGCAGGTCCTGGGGACCGCTCACCTGCGGCAGCGTGGCAGTGTGGTGCATCAGCACCTGCACCTGGCGCATGTAGGGCGCCAGGATCAGCACCTGCCGGTTCTTCTGCATCAGGTACTTGTCCACCGGCACGTGCAGCATCAGGTCGGCCGGGCCATAGCCCAGGTAATGGCCGCGCCAGACCATGTTGCGCAGGTCGTCGTTCATGTTCTCGCCGGCGTCGAAGGGCAGCAGCGTCAGCTTGAGCTGCAGCTGCTCGGCCAAGGCGGTGGCCAGGGCCACGTCCAGCCCGTCCATGTCCGCGCCCTTGCCGTTGGAGAAGGGTGCGTTGTCCTTGTAGACCGCCACCTTGAGCACGCCGCTGGCACGGATCTTGGCGAGGTCGCTCAGCTCGGTCTGGGCCTGCGCCGCCGGCCAGGCCAGCGCCGAGGCGGCCAGCGCGACGAAGGCGCGGCGCGGCAGCAGGGGGTGCGCGGTGCTCACGGCTCCCTCCGCGTCTCGAGGTAGGTGCGGATGGCCCAGACCGCTTCCTGCGTCAGCGTGCCTTCGAAGGGCGGCATGTAGACGCGGCCGTCGCGCACGCGTCCACGCCGCACGGTGGCGGCATAGAACTCGTCCATCTCGGCGAAACAGGCCTGCTTCTTGGTGGCGTCGGCCAGGCCGGTGCAGTCGCTGTCGAGCTTGCGCAGGTCGGGCGAGATGCCGCCGGAGATGGCTTCCAGGCCATGGCAGCGGGCGCAGTTCTGGTTGTAGGCCGAGGTGCCGATGCGCAGCGCCTCGGTGCGTGCCGCGCCTTCCTTGTAGGGATTGCTGGGCAGCCACTTCGCGCCCAACTGGGGCAGGGTGTGGGTGTCCACCGACTGTGGTGTCACGTCGCCATGGGCGAACACGGCGGCGGCCACGCCAAGGGCGGCGGCAAAGGCGATGGCAGCACGTGCGGCCGCGGGAAGGTGGGGGATGTGTCGTTTCATGGTGTCTCCTGCTGATGGGGTGGTCGGAGCCAAAAAGGCAATAAGCGTGCCATTCGCCGGCCCGACCTTGCCCGCAGGGTGTGCGCCCTCTGGCGGTCTCCAACGGGCGGCCCGGCCCTGGCCTGTGCGCTGTTCCAAAACGGATCACCGGTGTGATCCACCGCTGTTCGCTGTGTCAAGCGGGCCACGGATTTCCGCGGGTTAACCCTTGATTTCGTTGGGATTTTCCCGTGGCCGGGCTTTTGCTAGGTGGTTGAACACTGTCACAGAACAAAGGACAATTTGGTGGACACACAAGACAGAGCAACCGAGGAGACAAGTCCCGAACTGGCCCTGCCACCGATGGAGTGGGACAGCGGGACCTGGACCCTCGCAGCCGACCATGCTGGAGACCCCATGCGGGATGCCGCGTACACGCCGACCAATGACCGCCCCGCGTCCCAGGCCGAATGGGACCTGGAGGGCGAGCGCCACCGCGCGCTGATCGCCGAATCGCACCAGCGTTCGCGGGGCTACGGCATCAGCTCCGACGACCGGCCGGATTTTTCCAACAAGGGACGGGTCGCGGTCAACGAGGCGCGCGACGAGAACAAGTTCCTGTTCCAGCACGCGGCACCGGTGATGGAGACCCTGTTCGAGCAGATCGCCAACACCCACAGCATGGTGTTGCTGACCTCGGCCAAGGGCCTGGTGCTGCATTCGCTGGGCGACACCGACTTCCTGGAGAAGGCCTCGCAGGTGGCGCTGCTGCCGGGGGTGGACTGGTCGGAGCAGAGCAAGGGCACCAACGCCATTGGCACCGCGCTCAAGGAAGAGCAACCGGTGATCGTGCATGGCAACCAGCACTACATGAACGCCAACCAGTTCCTGACCTGCTCGTGCACGCCCATCTTCGACCCCTTCGGCCAGGTGATCGGCGCGCTGGACGTGACCGGCGACTACCGCAGCTTCCACCAGCACACCATGGCCCTGGTGCGCATGTCGGCGCAGATGATCGAGAACCACATGTTCGCCGACATCTTCCCCAAGGCGATCCGCATCCATTTTCACACCCGCTCGGAATTCCTGGGCACCCTGGTCGAAGGCATCGCGGTGTTCTCGCCCGAGGGCCGTTTCCTGTCGGCCAACCGCAGCGCGCAGTTCCAGCTCGGGCTGTCCTTCAACGCGCTCAAGACCCACACCTTCTCGTCGCTGTTCGGCATCCCGGTGTCGCAGCTCTACGAACTCTCCAGCAGCGGCATGCCCAAGCCGCACCTGCTTTACCTGCACAACGGCGTGTCGGTCTGGTGCCGCTTCAAGTTCAAGCAGGCCGGGCAGTGGTTCAACGGCGTGTCGACGTCGGCCCCGCAGGACAGTGCCGACGAGGCCGCGCCCGTGGTGGTGTCCGCCCCGGCGCGCGCGGCACCGGCGGCCAAGCCCCGCCTGTCCACCCTCAAGTACCTGGACACCGGCGACGCGCAGGTGGCCACCGTGATCCAGAAGCTGCGCATGGTGCAGGGGCGCGACATCCCCGTCATGATCCTGGGCGAGACCGGCACCGGCAAGGACCTGCTGGCCCAGGCCATCCACGGCGATTCGGCGCGCGCCGGGCAGCCCTTTGTGTCCGTCAACTGCGCCTCCATCCCCGAAACCCTGATCGAGTCCGAGCTGTTCGGTTACGAGGAGGGCGCCTTCACCGGCGCGCGCAAGAAGGGCGCCATCGGCAAGATCCAGCAGGCCAACGGCGGCACGCTGTTCCTCGACGAGATCGGCGACATGCCCAAGCAGTTGCAGGCGCGCCTGCTGCGCGTGCTGCAGGAGCGCCGCGTGAGCCCGCTGGGCTCGCACCGCGAGGTCGACATCGACGTCGCCGTGGTCTGCGCCACGCACCGCAACCTCAAGGAGCTGATCGCGCGCGGCGACTTCCGCGAGGACCTCTACTACCGCCTCAACGGCCTGGTGGTGCGCCTGCCCGCGCTGCGCGAGCGCACCGACTTCGACCTGGTGGTGCAGAAGATCCTGGGCACGCTGTGCGACAGGGGCCAGGTGGTCACGATCTCCGAGGACGTCATGGCCCTGTTCCGGGGCTACCACTGGCCGGGCAATTTCCGCCAGCTGCACAACCTGCTGCGCACGGCGGTGGTGATGGTGGGCTCGGGCGGTGCCATCCAGCGCATGCACCTGCCCGACGATTTCCTCTCGGAGCTGCGGCCGGTGGTGCCCACGGCCGCCGTGCGGCCCGAGCGCGTGCCCAGCGGCGTGGACCCCGAGGTCGCCTACCCCGACACGGCGCCCACCTGGGCCCAGGCGCCCCGCGAGCCCGAAGGCGGCAGCCTGCAGGACGTGGCCCTGACCGCCATGGCCCGGGTGCTGCGCGAACACAAGGGCAATGTGTCGGCCGCGGCCAAGGCCCTGGGGGTATCTCGCAACACCATCTACCGGAAAAAAGACCAGCTACCGCCTGACGTCTGGGGGTGAACCCACCCCCGTCGCTTGCCCGCTGCGCGTGGCCGCATCCCCCCTCCAGGGGGCGACACCAGCCGTCCGGCGGAGCCGGCCCGGCGGTGTCTCCCGGTGGGACACCTACCGATCGGGAGCTTCTCCCTTGTTCATCCAAAGCGGCTCCAGTTCGCGCCACGCGCGCAACACGTTGAAGCCCTGGCGCTGCGCGTAGCCGGCCCAGTGGGCGAAATCCGGAAGGGCGAGGGTCGCTGCTTCGCTGGCGTGCCGGCCGCTGTCCATGGCGGCCCAGACCGCGTCGCGCAAGGCCCGCAGGTAGCGCCGGGTGGATTCGAGTGTCGGCACGCGGCCGCCCTCGGCCGACGAGGCGGTGCCGCCGATCACCACCTGGGGCCGCAGCGCATCGATCACCGTCAGCGCACGCAGCCAGCCGCTCAGGCTGCCTTGCGCCAGTTCGGGCAGGCGGTCCCCGTACACCAGTCCACCTGCCCACAACACGCGTTGCGCGGGCCACCACAACAGCAGGTCGTCCTCGGTGTGGGCCTGGGCCACACGCAGCACCTGCAACTGTTGCCTGCCCACGGTCAGCCGCTCGCCGTGGGCCAGCGCGCGGTGGGGCCACACGACGGTGGTGCCCGCCAGGGCCTGCGCGCCGGCGGCCTCGGTGATGTGTGCCAGGCACTGGTCGCAGCGCTGGCGCATGCCCGCCTGCGTGCCCGGCGTGGCCACGATGTCGAGCTGGCCACGGTGCTGCAGGTCGGCGAAGGCGGCGTTGCCCAGCACGTTCTCGGCGTGGGCGTGGGTGTTGACCACCCAGCGCACGCGGGCGCCAAAACGGCAGGTCAGCGAGGCCCGCACGCGCTGGCCGTGGCGCAGGCTGGGGCCGGGGTCCACCACCAGCGCCTCGCCGCCATCGATGAACACGCTGGTGGTGGCCACATGGCCCTGATTGGCGGTGCTGATGTCGGCGGGCGCCGCCGGCTCCCACACCCACACGCCGGGTGCCACCGCGCGCCAGGGCACGGGGGCCTGGGTGTCGCAGGAGGGCGCGGGCGTGGCGCAGGCGGCCAGCACCAGCGCGGCCAGCGCGCCCACCAGGTGGCCCAGCCAGCGGCTCATCGCTGCACCACGGCACGCAGGGCCAGCAGCAGGGCCGGCTCGCCGCCGAGGTGCCCGGCCACGGGCCAGTGGGCGCGGGGCGGCTGTGTGCCGGCGTCCCGCGCGGCGGCCGTGCCCACGGCCAGCCAGCGCCGGCTGTTGGCGGGCGGGCACACGGCGTCACAACGGCCATGCACCCAGTCCACCGGCACACCGTGTTGCGCGAGCTGGCGCACCGCGCCGTCCAGTGCGCCAGGGCGCACGAAGCCGCGCCGCTGGAGGTAGCGCGCCTGGATGAGGAATTTGATGGCCTGGCCGTGGTCGCCGCGTGTGCGGCCGGGCCGGTGCCGGCTGGCCAGGCCGCGGCGGTGGGCGCGGCGGGTCTGGGCCCAGGCGCGGCGGGCCGCATGGTGGGCGCTGCCGGCCGGGGTGTGCCGCAGCGCCCGCCACTGTCCGTGTTGCACGGCCGCCTGCTCCAGCAGCTGCCAGGCGCGCACCTGTTGTGTTGCAACAGCGAGTGTTCCAAATTGCAGCACCTGTGACAGCCGGGCACGTTGGGCGGCGCGGTTGGCGTAACACGCCGGGGGTGGGGCGCGGCTCAGCAGGCGGTCGATCTCGCGCCGGCTCAGGGCAAACCCGCCCCTGAGCACCAGCGAGGCCACGCGCCCGGGGTGGCGCTGCGCGTAGGCCAGGGCCAGCACCGTGCCCCAGGAGCCGGCCAGCACATGCCAGCGCGCGAGGCCCAGGTGCTGGCGCAGGCGCTCCAGGTCGGCCACCAGCTGCGCCGTGTGGTTGCCACGCAGGCTCCCACGGGGCGTGGAGGCGCCAGCGCCGCGCTGGTCGGGCAGGATCACGCGCTGTGTGTTCAGGTCAAAAGGCGCCAGCAGGCCGGCGCTGCTGCCGCTGCCGGGGCCGCCGTGCAGGACCAGCCAGGGCGTGCCGCTGCCCTGGCCCACCTGCCACCAGGCCATGTGTGCGCCGCGCGCCAGCGGCAGCCGGTGCGGGGCTGGCCAGGCCTTTGAAGAGGGGGCCTGGCGGCGTGGTGGGGGTGCGGAATTGCGGGGCAGGGCCATGGCATCGATATTGCTTTGAATGCCTCGCAAGCCGAGGTGTGGAACACATGCCCAGGTGAGCAGACACATTCCGTGCCAACCATTATTGGAGACAAGTTATGCAATGGACCACCCCCGCCTTCACCGACATGCGCTTCGGTTTTGAAATCACCATGTACATCGCCAACCGCTGATCCGCGGCGTGTTCGTACCGGCGCACGGGTGTTTCACGCGTGCGCCTTTTTTTGTCCTTGTGAGGCGCACACATGCTTGTTCGGGTCCTGGGTTCGGCCGCCGGTGGCGGATTCCCGCAGTGGAACTGCAATTGCCCCAACTGTGACGGCCTGCGCCGCGGCAGCATCCGCGCCACGGCGCGCACGCAGTCGTCCATTGCCGTGTCGGCCAACGGTGTCGACTGGCTGCTGGTCAACGCCTCGCCCGATGTGCTGACCCAGTTGCGTGCCGCGCCGGCGCTGCAGCCGGCCCGCGCCATCCGCGACAGCGGCATCGCCGCCGTGCTGCTGATGGACGCCCAGATCGACCACGTCACCGGCCTGCTGATGCTGCGCGAGCGCAGCACGCCGCTGCCGCTGATGGCGACGCCCGAGGTCTTGTCCGACCTGAGCGACGGCCTGCCGCTGACCCGTGTGCTGTCGCACTACTGCGGCGTGGCGCCGTTGCCGCTGGCGCTGGACGCGCCGCAGGCGGTGCCGGGCCTGCCCGGCGTCACGGTGCTGGCCCTGCCGCTGCCGTCCAAGCCGCCGCCGTATTCGCCCTTCCGCGAACGGCCGCGCCGCGGCGACAACATCGGCTTGCTGCTGGCCAACCCGCAGACCGGCCGGCGCCTGTTCTACGCGCCTGGCCTGGGCGAGGTCAGCGACGCCGTGCTGGCGACCATGCGCGGCTGCGACGTGGTGCTGGTGGACGGCACCTTCTGGACCGAGGACGAGATGATCCGCATGGGCCTGTCGCGCAAGGCCGCGGCCGAGATGGGCCACCTGCCGCAAAGCGGTGCCGGCGGCATGATCGCGCAGCTCGACCGCCTGCCGAGCGGCGTGCGCAAGGTGCTGATCCACATCAACAACACCAACCCCATCCTGCGCGACGACGCGCCCGAACGCGCCGAGCTGACGGCGCACGGCATCGAGGTCGCCTTCGACGGCATGGAAATCGCATTCTGAGCAAGAACACCATGGACATCGCACACACCCATACCCTCGATACCGTGGCCCCGCCCTGGAGCCGCGACGAATTCGAGCAGCACCTGCGCGCCAAGGGCAAGGCCTACCACATCCACCACCCATTCAACGTGCGCATGAACAGCGGCGGCTGCACGCCGGACGAGATCCGCTGCTGGGTGGCCAACCGCTTCTACTACCAGATCTGCATCCCGCGCAAGGACGCCGCGATCCTGGCCAACATGCCCGACCGCGCCGAGCGCCGCCTGTGGGTCGAGCGCATCCTCGACCACGACGGCTACGGCGACCACCAGGGCAACGCGGCCGGTGGCATCGAGGCCTGGACGCGCCTGGGCGAGGCGGTGGGCATTGCACGCGACGACCTGTGGTCGCTGCAGGGCGTGGTGCCGGCCGTGCGTTTCGCCTGCGATGCCTACGTCAACTTCGCGGCCCGCGCGCCCTGGCAGGAGGCGGTGTGTTCCTCGCTCACCGAGATGTTCGCGCCACAGATCCACAAGGACCGCCTGGCCACCTGGCCGCTGCACTACCCGTGGATAGAGGCCTCGGGCCTGAGCTATTTCCGCAGCCGCATCCCGCTGGCCAGCCGGGATGTCGAACACGGCCTGCGCGTCACGCTGGACCACTTCAGGACCCGAGCCGACCAGGTGCGCGCGCTGGACATCCTGCAGTTCAAGCTCGACATCCTCTGGACCATGCTGGACGCCATCGAGAAGGCTTCGCAATGAATACCGCCGTGCTGCCCGAGCGCCCGCGCCTGGCGCGCCTGTTCCGCATGCAGTACGAGCCTGTGCAGACCGCCTGGGTGCTGCTTTATCCCGAGGGCATGGTCAAGCTCAACGACAGTGCCGCCGAGATCCTGCGCCGCTGCGACGGGCAGCGCAGCGTGGACGAGATCGTGGCCGAGCTGGAGACCCAGTTCGCGGTGTCGGGCCTCGGCCCCCAGGTGAGGGACTTGTTGCAGGAGGGCCAACGCCGTGGCTGGATTGCCTGACCCCCTTGTGCCGGCCGAGGTGTCGCCGCCGCTGTGGCTGCTGGCCGAGCTGACCTACCGCTGCCCGCTGCACTGCGTGTTCTGCTACAACCCCACGCAACACGCGCGCCTGCAGCAGGAGATGGACACCGCGCAGTGGGTGGACGTGATGCGCCAGGCGCGTGCCCTGGGCGCCACGCAACTGGGTTTTTCGGGCGGCGAACCGCTGTTGCGCGACGACCTGGAGGAGCTGGTGCAGGAAGCCCGCGCCATGGGCTACTACACCAACCTCATCACCTCTGGCGTGGGTTTCAACGAAACGCGCGCGCGCCGCCTCAAGGACGCCGGGCTGGACCACATCCAGCTGTCCTTCCAGGACTCCACGCGCGAGCTCAACGACTTCCTGAGCCACACCAAAACCTTCGAACTCAAGCAGAAGGTGGCGCGACTGATCAAGCAGCACGACTGGCCCATGGTCATGAACTGCGTGCTGCACCGGCACAACCTGCCCCACGTGGACAAGATCATCGAGATGGCGCAGGCCCTGGACGCCGAGTACCTGGAACTGGCCAACACCCAGTATTACGGCTGGGCCTGGGTCAACCGCGACCAGCTCATGCCCACGGCCGAGCAACTGCGCGAGGCAGAGGCCGTGGTGCAGCGCTACCGCGCTGAAGCCGACAACCGCTGCCGCATCCTGTTCGTGGTGCCCGACTACTTCGAGCAGCGGCCCAAGGCCTGCATGAACGGCTGGGGCGCGGTCTTCCTGGCCATCGCGCCCGATGGTGTGGCCCAGCCCTGCCACAACGCGCGCAACCTGCCCGGTCTGCAGCTGCCACGGGTGCAGGACACGCCGCTGGCCGACATCTGGGCCCGCAGCACCGCCTTCAACGCCTACCGCGGCGAGGCCTGGATGAAGCCGCCCTGCCGCGACTGCGACGAGCGCCACAAGGACTTTGGCGGCTGCCGCTGCCAGGCCTTTCAGATCACGGGCGACGCCGCCCAGGCCGACCCGGTGTGCGGCAAGTCGCCGCACCACGACCGTGTGGTGCAGCTGGTGCGCCAGGCGCCCAGCCGCCGCGAGCAGCCCATCGTGTTCCGCACCGACGCGGCCTCGCGCGAGCTGCACCCCCTCTGAGAACGCATGGCAACGCCCCCCAGCACCGCCGCCGGCAGCCAGGCCCACCGCCAGATGCTGGGCGCCTGGCTGGTGCGCCAGCTGCCCGGCGCGCGCGCCGCTCCGGTGGCGCTGGAGCGGGGCGGGCAGGGCCTGTTCCTGCTCTGGCTGGCCTTCATGGGGCTGCTGTGGTTCGGTGCCGTGCTGATGTGGCGCCAGGGCCTGTGGCACCGGCTGGTGGAGGCCGACCCGACCGGCCTGACCGTGGTCATCGTGCTGCTGTTCACGGGCTGTTCGCTGTGGGTGGGCCAGCGCGCCTGGCGCCTGGGGCGCGAACGCGAACAGCTCGACCGCTGCCTGGCCGACCCGGACGGCGCACCACTGCCCAGTGGCTGGAGCGGTGCATTTCTGAAAGGCTGTGCACGCCCCGGCGCCGACCGCGGCACCTGGCAGCAGGTGTTGGGCGAACAGGCGCACGGCCCGCACGAGATGGCCTGGTGGCTCAACGGCATACAGCTCAAGCTGGGCCTGCTGGGCAAGGTGATCGGTTTTTCCATCCTGGCGCTGCAGCTGGGGCAGATGGACAGCTTCGACCCCAGCCAGTCGGCCCGCCTGCTCAAGAACCTGACCGGCGGCCTGGGCATTGCGCTGCTGACCACCATGACCGGGCTGAGCGGCAACATCCTGCTGGGCCTGCAGCTCATGCGCCTGGACCGCTTCGCCGACGCGCTGGTGGCCGATGCCCTGCTGGCGGCCGAGCGGGCGCGTTGCGATGCGCCGGAGGCCCCGTGAAGTGAAAAGACCCCCACGCCCTTCGCTCCGCGTATCGCTGCCCCCCAAGGGGGCGCAACAGTGCCTTCGGGCGGCCGGGCGGCACTGACATGGCCATCGGCCGCCGCGTGCGGGACACCGAGACCGACCCGTTCTACGACATGTTGTTCAACATGCTGATCGCCTTCGTGTTCTGCTTCGTGGTGGCCATGTTGTCCTTCAACCCGCTGGCCCGCAAGGCCGGCGACATCCCGGCCAAGGCCGAGTTCATGGTCACCGTCTCCTGGCCCGACCACAACCCCAACGACGTTGACGCCTGGGTGCAGGAACCCAGTGGCAAGGTCCTGTGGTTTCGCCAGCGCGACGCCGGCATGCTGCACCTGGACCGCGACGACCGGGGCGCCAAGAACAACACCCTGATCGTCAACGGCCGCGAGATCAGCAGCCCCTACCGCCAGGAGATCGTCACCCTGCGCGGGGTGGTGCCGGGCGAATACGTGGTCAACGCCCACTACTACGACAGCGCCGACCAGCAGCCGGTGGACGTCAGCGCCACGGTGGTCAAGATCAACCCGCAGGCCGAGGTGATCTACACCGGCACGGTGCAGATCCCGCGCAAGGGCGACGAACGCACCCTGGTGCGCTTCACGCTGGACAGCAGCGGCCGCGTGACCGACCTCAACACCCGCCCCTTGACCATCGTGCAGCGCGCCGGGCTCTGAGATCGCAAACACGTTCTGAACACCACTCCGCCATGATTCCCGCCGTCACCTCCCAACTCACCCTGCTGGCCATCGTCTATGCGCTGCTGGCCTTTTTGCTGCTGTGCCTGTGCCTGGCCACGCGCTGGCACTGGGCGGTCAAGGCCGTGGGCGTGCTGCTGGTCAGCGGCTTCTACGCCTTCAGCCACCAGGCGCTGCTGGGTGTCTCGGGGTGGCCCAGCGACGACGAACTGCCGCGCCGTTTTGTGCTGCTGTCGGCGGTGTTCGACGAACCCAGCCCGGCGCGCAACCAGCCCGGTGCGATCTACGTCTGGGTCAACCCGATGAAGGACAACCAGCCGCTGGCCATGCCCAGGGTGTTCCGCCTGCCCTACGAAAAGGACCTGCACCGCCTCCTGGGCGACGGCATCAAGAAGGCGCGCGAGGGCAACACGCAGATGGGCAGCACCGAACCCCTGCGCGGTGCGGGCGGCTTCGCCTGGCTGCGCCCCGCCGGCAACGACCGCCTTCAGATCAAGCTCAGCGACCTGCCACGCGCGCAGCTGCCCGAGAAATGAGCGGGATCGCGATGATCCGGTGGACGATCGTGATCGTGCTGCTGCTGGCCCTGGCGGCCTGCCAGCGCGGCCAGCCCGAGGCCTGGTTCCCGCTGGTGGACGGCGACGAGCAGGTCTACCGAGTGGAGATCGGTGGCGACGAGCCGCAGGCCGCCGAGGAATGGACGCTGCGGGTGCACGGCCCGGTGCCTTTCCATGAACACCAGACCATGGTGCGCCACCACTCGGCCGGCGTCGGCTACCACCTGGTCAGTGACGAACAAGGCGTGCGCCGCGTGGCCATACGCACCGACATCGACGACGTGCCGCAGGCCGATCCCGAGCCCCTGTGGGTGCTCAAGGCGCCCTATGTGGTGGGCACCGAGTGGACCCAGCCCACCGTGCCTCACCTGCTGAGGCGGCGCAACGAACACCCGCGCGAACTCAAGCATTCGCACCGCACGCTGATGACCTGGCGCATCGAGGCGGTGGACGAGATCGTGAGCACCCCGGCTGGCAGCTTCAGGCCCTGCCTGCGGGTGGAAGGACGTGGCCGCCTCAACCTCTACACCGACCCCGTCAACGGCTTCACCGACGTGCCCCTGATCAGCCGCGAGTGGTATTGCCGTGGCAAGGGGCTGGTGAAGTTCGAGCGCGAGGAAAAGGTGCCGAGCGGCTTTCTGACCGGGGGCCTGCTCACGGCGGAATGGGTGCGTTAGGGCCTGTTCACACCATTCCCTTCGGGTTGCGGCCAAAAAGGCCATGCGCCGCGTTGCGAAGCCTTGCCGGGGAGATGCCCCGGCGGCGTTTCGCGCCTTGCGCATGGCCTTTTTGACTCGCAACGCATCTTGGAAAAATAGCGTGAACAGGCCCTAACCCGACCAGAACACTCGGGCCTCTGGCGCTGGCGGCGGGATGGGAGAAGAATGGTGGACCCGCCTTGTGAAAGGCCGCCCATGAAGCTGAGCCAACTCACCCTCATCAAGCGCTGGCAGGTGGCGCACCGCGGCGAACACCCGATCGAATACCACGCCTGGGACGTGGTGCTGACCTGCTGGATGATGGGCTGCGTCAGCACGCCGCTGGTGTTCCTGTTGTGGCCCTGGGCCCTGCCGGTGAGCCTGAGCCTGTTCCTCTCGCCCGGCCTCTACGTGAACTGGCGGCGGCGCCTGCACCTGCGCGGTGTCCTGCGCTGCGACTGGCTGGAGATCGTGCCGGGCGCTTGAGGGGTCCGGTGGCGTGGCCCTGTTCCTCGCGTCGCCGGAGCGTGAACCGTCCCGAGTGCCGCCGCCTAACCCAGGATGCCGCCGATCCGGCTCTGCCGGTCGGCTGGCATCGCCCCCTGGGGGGTGACGCCGCAGGCGGCGCGGGGGGAGCTCTACTTCACCGTCATCACCCAGCTGGCCAGGGTTTTGAGTTCGGCGCTGCTGAGGCTGGCGTGGGGTGGCATGGCGATGCGGCCCCATTTGCCCTTGGAGCCGTTCTGTATGGACTGGGCCAGCGAGGCGGCGGCGTCCTTGTCGCTGGCGTATTTCTCGGCGATGGACGCAAACGCCGGACCGACGATCTTTTCGCCGTTGGCGTGGCAGGAATAGCAGCCGCTGGCCTTGGCCAGGTCGGCCGCCGAGGGGGTGGTCTGTGCCCAGGCACCGGCGCCACAGAGCAGGGCGGTGGACAGGAGGAGGGAAGAGGAAATCGCGTGCATGGGGCAACCTGAAAGTCGTTAAGGAGAGATGTCGAAGAAGGACAGGCGCATGGCCACGAAGCGGTGGCGCTCGCCATCGGCCAGGCGGCGGCCGATGCCGATGTCGGCGGCGATCTTTTCGCGCACCAGCCATTGGCGCAGGCCCAGCTGGGTGCTGCGTTCGCTGCCCCGGGTGGTGCCGCCGGTTTCGATGAAGGTCTCGGTGCGCCGCGCCAGTTTGTACTGGGCCGCCACCGACCACAGGCCGTCCCAGCGGCGGTGTTCGTCACCGGGTGCGTTGCGCGCGCCCAGGTTGGCGTGCAGCCAAAGCGTGTGGTCGAGCAGCGGCAGCGAGGCGGCCAGCACCGCGTTCAAGGCCGGCCGCTGCCACGGCGAGCCGGTGGCGCGCGCCCATTCGAGTTCGATGCTGGAGGCCAGGCCCCAGCCTTCGCGGGCGGGGTCCAGCCAGGCCTGCCACAGGCCCACGCCCAGCTCGCGTTCGCTGCCGGTTGCGCCTTTTTCCCATTCGCGGCCCAGCTCCAGCTCGGCGCTCAGGGTGGGGGAGAAGCTGTAGCCCAGCTGGGTGCGCCAGCCGCGCTGGTGGCGCTGGTTCACCAGGGTGGTGCTGAATTCGAACACCCGCTCGTCATCGTCTTCCACCACGGCGGTGGTGGTGTGCAGGAAGGGGCCGTCGCCGGCCCGGGCCCAGGGGGCGAGGGCGGCGCCGGCCAGGGCCAGCGCCACCCAGTGGTGGGTGGCGCGTGCCATCACTTCATCAGCTTGAAGGTCCAGACCGAGCCGCCCTGTTCGAGGAAGTTGACCTTCTTGGCCACTTCACCGCCCCACAGCGGCACGGCGCCACCCCAGCCGGAGACCACGCTCACGTACTGTTCGCCGCCTTCGGTCCAGGTGATGGGCGGGGCCACCACGCCGGAGCCGGTCTGGAACTGCCACACCACCTTGCCGGTCTTGGCATCGGCGGCCTTGAGGTAGCCCTCGGGCGTGCCCCAGAACACCAGGTCGCCGGCGGTCAGCACACCACCCCACAGTGGGGCCTCGTTCTTGACTTCCCAGGCCACCTTGCCGGTCTTGGGATCGATCGCGCGCAGCGAGCCGATGTGGTCGTCGAACAGCGGCTTGATGGTGAAGCCCGCGCCCAGGAAGGCGGCGCCCTTCTTGTAGGTGATGGGTTCGTTCCAGATCTCCATGCCCCATTCGTTGGTGGGCACGTAGAACAGGCCGGTCTTGGGGCTGTAGGCCATGGGCATCTGGTTCTTGCCGCCCAGGAAGCCCGGCGCCGCGAACACCGATTTGCCCTTGGTGCCGTCGCTGCCGGGGCCGGTCGGGTCGCCCGGGCGGTTTTCGTCGACGAAGTTGGGGCGGCCGGTCTTGAGGTCGATGCCGGTGGCCCAGGTGACCTTCTTCACGAAGGGGAAGGCGTTGACCAGCTTGCCGGTGGCGGCGTCGTTGACGTAGAAGAAGCCGTTGCGGTCGGCCTTGGCGCCCATGCGCTTGCCGTCCATGTCGAAGGTGACGAACTCGTTGACGCCGTCGTAGTCCCAGCCGTCGTTGGGCGTGCTCTGGTAGTGCCACTTGATCTGGCCGGTCTTGACCTCGATGGCCACGGTGGAGGCCGAGTAGAGGTTGTCGCCCTTGCGCACGTGGCTGTTCCACGGGCCGGGGTTGCCGGTGCCGAAGTAGGCCAGGCCGGTCTTGGCGTCGTAGGTGCCGCCCAGCCAGGTGGCCGCGCCGCCGGTTTTCCAGGTCTCGCCCGGCCAGGTGGCGTTGGTGGTGCCGCTGATGCCGTTTTCCTTGCCGTCTTTGTAGCCCATGTGGCCTTCGACCACCGGGCGCGTCCAGACCATCTTGCCGGTCTTGGGGTCGCGCGCCTCGACGCGGCCGATGACGCCGAACTCGCCGCCCGACACGCCGGTCATGAGCAGGCCTTCGGCGATCAGCGGCGCGGCGGTGTAGCTGTAGCCGGCGGAGTAGTCGTCGATCTTCTCGCGCCAGACCACCTTGCCGGTGTCCTGGTCCAGGGCCACGAGCTGGGCGTCCAGCGTGCCGAAGATCACCAGGTTGTCGTAGAGCGCGGCGCCGCGGTTGATCACGTCGCAGCAGGGCATGATGCCTTCGGGCAGGCGGTGTTCGTATTTCCAGAGCTTGCGGCCGGTCTTGCTGTCCACCGCGTAGATGCGCGAGTAGGACGCGGTGACGAACATCTTGCCCTTGTTGACCAGTGGCTGCGACTGTTGGCCGCGCTGCTTCTCGCCACCGAAGGACATGGACCACACCGGCACCAGGCGCTGGATGGTCTTCTCGTTGATGCCGGTCAGCGGCGAGTGGCGCTGGCCCTGTGTGCCCAGGCCCCAGGTCAGCACGTTGTCGGGGGTGGCGGCGTCGTTGGCGATCATCGCGTCGGTCACCTGGGCGCTCACGTGGGCGCTGGCGGCCAGGACCAAAAGGCTCAATAGGGTGCGTTTCACAGTGTTGTCTCCTGCTGTCTCGTGGTGGATGGCGCCGCGGCTGCGGCGTGGGTTTACCTTGTGTCCGCAGGCGCTTTGCCATGCGGTTCACGGACCCTGAGGGGCAACTTCTGTGCCAGTGGCGAAATGCGGTTTTTGCGAGCTGGACGGGCCCGTGGGCGGGCTTGGCGGGCGGCAAAAGCCGCTGCCATAGGTTTTTCGTTTCATACCGGCTGTGCCGCCGGTGTGACAGTGTTCAGAAATGAATCACTGGCGCGGCGCAGAACGCAACAGCGCACGTGCCTCGAACGCCGGGTACAGCGCCGCCAGCGTGCGGTGCCATTCGGCCGGCTGCGCGGCCCAGCCGGCAAAACGGCTGGGCAGGGGCTGGCGCATCAGCTCGCCGATGTCCAGGCCCTGCTCGGCGCTGCGCGCCAGGGTGTCGCGCACCCACAGCAGCCAGTCGCGCGTCTGCTCGATGCCGGCGTGGCCGCGGTGCACCGGGCCGTGGCTGGGCACGACCACGCTGTCGGCCGCCAGCAGGGTGTCGAGCCGCGACAGGCTGGCCAGCCAGCGCTCGATGTCGGCATGGGGCGTGGTGGGCACGCGCTGCGCGAACACCAGCCCGCCCGCGAACAGCACGCCGGTGCCGTGATCCAGCAGCACCAGGTCGTCGCCGGTGTGGCCTTGCAGCCGCAGCAGCTGCAGCCTGTGCTGGCCGATCTGCCACGCGCGCGGCGCCACGGCCTCGCGCGCCGGCGTGGATTCGGTGCCCGCCATCCAGCCGCCACACAGGCGGTAGAGGTTGTCGGCGTAGCTCGGCCCTTCGGCCACCATGCCGGCCATGCTGCCCGCCAGCGCGGCCGTGGGCGTGTCGGTCCAGGCCTGGTTGCCGAAGAAGTAGTCGGGGTGCTGGTTGAGGTTGAGCACCAGCACCACCGGCTCGGCCGTGAGGCGTTCGATCGCGCGGCGCTGCTGCTCGCCATAGCGGCGTGAGGGGCCGGTGTTGACCACCACCACGCCCGCGCCGGTGGCGATGAAGCCGGTGTTGATGATGTTGCAGCCGTTGGCGGGCCGGAAGTCGTCCACCGCGCCTTCGATGACCCAGGTGCGCGGGGCGATCTGGCGCGGCGTGAGCGCGTAGTCCAGCGTGGCCTGCGCGCGCGCGGGCAGGGGCGCCCATTGCGCGAGCAGGGCCAGCACAACCGCGAGCACCCGCCGCGTCATGCCGCCACCTCGGCCACGATCAGGTTGCCGTTGTTGTCGCGCCCGCTCAGGCGCAGGGGGGCCTGCGGGCGCTCGCCCAGCTCGAAGGTCAGCAGCGGGTTTTCCGACACCGGCTCGTGCAGGGCCAGCCGCCACAGCGGGCGCTGCTGGGCGTCGGTCAGCTGCAGCTGTTCGATGTAGAAAGCCGGGATGCCGGCCACCAGGCCGGTGTCCATGGGGTGCATCACGCGCAGGCGCAGCCGGTGGCTGCCCTCGATCACGTTGGGGAACAGCCGCGCCTGCACCTGGCCCAGGGTGCGGCTCCAGGAGCCGTCGGCGCGGGTGAGGCCGGGCACCGTGCAGCCGCCGCCGGCCGCCTGCACCCAGGTGCCGCCCACGTGCCACTGGCCGTCGCGCGTGAGCACCATGGCGCGCACCGGCGAGGCCTGCTCCAGGCGGAAACGAAAGGCCAGCATGGGCAGGGCGCGCAGCGGCTCGAAGTCCAGCACCTCGCGCACCGGGTTGCGGTCCACCACCACCCGGATGCGCGCGATGCCACCACCGCTGCCGGCCAGCGCGCGCGCGTCCACCAGCAGCGGCACGTTCATGGCGTCGTCGGCGAAGGCCGGGCCCAGAACCTTCACTTCCTGGCTGAAGCGCATGGGGCTCTGGCCCAGGTGCTGGCGGCGCAGCGTGGGCCAGGTCATGGCGCCCAGCGGGTCGCCACCGGTGGGGTCTTCCTGGGCCCGGGCCGTGGGCAGCGCCAGGCCGGCGCCCAGTTGCAGCAAGGTGCGACGGGCGTGCATGTTCAGCCTCCTCCCTTTTGTTTGATCCAGCCGCGCTGCGGGTCGTAGCCCCACCAGGCCAGGCCGAAGAAGACCGCGCCACCCAGCAGCACCACGGCCCAGGACAACGCGTTGAACTGGCCGTACATGGCAAAACGCAGGGCCTCCACCACGTGGGTGAAGGGGTTGAGCTGTGCCAGCTGGAACAGCCACCAGGCGCCCGATTCCTCCAGCTTCCACAGCGGGTAGAGCGCCGGGCTGATGAAGAACATGGGGAAGATGACGAAGTTCATGGTGCCGGCGAAGTTCTCCAGCTGCTTGACGTACACCGACAGCATCAGCCCGAGGGCCGCCAGCAGCGTGGCACCGCAGACCATGGCCAGCAACAGGCCGGGCGCGTGGGCCAGCTCGAAGCGGCTGCCGAAGCCCCAGGCGATGGCCAGGAACACGGCCATCTGCAGCAGCGACAGGCTGGTGCCGGCGAGCAGCTTGAAGGCCAGCAGCCAGCCGCGTGGCAGTGGCGCGGTGAGCAGCAGGCGCATCACGCCCATCTCGCGGTCGTAGACCATGGAGAGCGAACTCTGCATGCCGTTGAAGAGCGCGATCATGCCCAGCAGGCCGGGCAGCATGTAGACCGAATACTCGATGTAGGTCTCGTAGGGCGGCACGATGGCCACACCGAAGACGTTGTGGAAGCCGGCCGAGAACACCACGAACCACAGCAGCGGACGCACCAGGGCGGAGGCCAGGCGCGAGGGCTGGCGCAGGAACTTGCGCAGCTCGCGGCCCACCACCGCGCGCAGGGCGCGCAGCAGGTGGAGTCCCCGGCCCACGGGATGGGGTGCGTAGGCGGGCGCGCTGCTCAGGACTTGGCCGGACATGTGGACTCCTTCTGGTCGACGCCCAGGGTGTCGAGCACCTCGGTCGGGTGCAGCACGCCGTCCAGGGGCGCGGTGCCCACGACGCCGTCCACGTGGCTGATGAACAGCGGCTGGCGCAACTGCCCGTCCCAGGGGCGAAAGCTCAGGCGCGGGCCCTTGAAGCCGTCCAGGCCGATGGCGCCGCCGCGCAGCCGCGCCAGCTGGGTGGCGATGGGCGCCTTGGGGTTGTCGGCCAGCACCGTGGCCACCGCCTTGACCGCCATCCAGGCCGCCCAGTCGTGACCGGCCATGGGCCGCTGGGCCGCGCGCATGAAGCGGCGCGAGAGCTGCGGTCCGCCGTTGCGTTCCCACTGCGGGTGCCAGGCCAGCGCCACCAGGCCGCTGGCGCCGGCCACCGGGCGCGGCCACTGGGTGGCGTAGGGCAGGCCACGGGCAAATTCGCCGTCGGCGTCCATCACCGCCACCACCTCGTGTTCGCGGTCACCGGTGAGCAGGCGTGGGTTGGCCAGATCGCGTTCGCGCGGGTCGCCGGAGAGCTTGAAGGGCCGGGTCGCCACCAGCTTGAGGCCGTAGCGTTTCGCGGAGCGGTTCATCGCCTCGCCCATCAGCTGATCGTCCGGCGAGGGGCCTTGCAGCAGCAGCAGTTTGCGCCAGTTGCGCGCCGCCAGGTACTGCGCCAGGGCGTCGCTGCCCATCTGCTGGCTGGGCAGGGTGTGCAGCAGGTGGGGGGCGCACTGGGCGCCGCGCAGGGCATCGTCCGCCTGCGAGGTGTTGATCACCAGCGCGCCGCCCAGCGCGGCCGGCGCGGCGGC
The DNA here is from genome assembly GCF_038440225.1 of Hydrogenophaga sp. OTU3427. NCBI lineage: Bacteria > Pseudomonadati > Pseudomonadota > Betaproteobacteria > Burkholderiales > Comamonadaceae > Hydrogenophaga > Hydrogenophaga sp. OTU3427. The sequence continues at coordinate 25,025 of NZ_JASATI010000019.1, forward strand.
GACCAGCTGGCGCAGTTCGGGCGTGGGCAGGGCGGCCACGATGTGCTGCACCTTGGCCGCCTTCAGGTCGGCCAGCAGCCTGGGCAGGCCGTCTGCGCCGGGCAGCACGGCGTCGATGAGCCTGAGCGAGACACCGGCGGTGTCCAGCTCCACCCGGGCGTCGTCGGCACCCAGCTGTGCCGCGGCCCAGGGACTGCCGCCCGGGTGGCCGGGGTAGGCGCGCTCCAGCCGGCGCGGCGCGTAGCGCGCGTCGCCGGCCAGGCTGACCACCGCCACGTTCACCGTGGTGTTGGCGGCCCACCCCGCCGGGGCGAGCAGCGTGGTCAGCAGGACCAGAGCGGCGCGGCGCATCAGGGCGTCACCAGCACGGTGTGGGGCACGCGGCCCACGGGCACCGAGCGCAGCGCCTTGCCGGCCTGGGTGTCGACCAGGCTCATGTCGTCGGACAGACCGTTGGCCACGTACAGCGTCTTGCCGTCGGGGTGCAGGGTCAGGCCCCAGGCGCGTTTGCCCACCAGCACCTGGCGTCTGACCTGGCGCGTCGCCACGTCCACCTCGGCCACGTGGTTGGCCCGGCCCAGGCCCACCCACACGGTCTTGCCATCGGCGCTGGGCGCCAGGCCCACGGGCGTGATGTCGCTGGCGCGCATGCCGGGCACCTTGAACTCCACCGTCGCCAGGGTCTTCTGGTCGGTGGTGGCCAGCACCGTCACGCTGGCACCCAGCTCGTTGCTGACCCACAGCTCCTTGCCGTCGGCGGCCAGGGCAAAGCGGCGCGGGCGGTTGCCGACCTTGATGTTCTTGAGCACCTTGCGGCTCTGCAGGTCGATCAGATGGACCACGTTGGCCACCTCGGAGGTGACGTAGGCGGTCTTGCCGTCGGGCATGACCAGGATGCCCTCGGGTTCGCCGCCGGTCTTGACCTCGAACAGCTTGCCGCCTTTGTCCAGGTCGTAGGCGGCCATCACGTTCTCGTCCTCGATGGAGACGTAGGCGGTCTTGCCATCGGGGCTGAGGTCGAAGATCTCGGGGCTGTCGCCCAGCGCCACGGTGCGGGTCATGCGCCCCTGGGCGAGGTCGACGATGCCGAGCTGGTTGCTGTCGCCGCAGCAGACGTAGAGCTGGCTGCGGCTGGCGTTGAACATCATGTGGCGCGGGCGCTGGCAGACGTCGATGCTGCCGACCCGTTCGCCCTTGCCGTCGAACACATGGACCTTGTGGTCCTTCTCGCTGGACACGTAGACGCGGTTGGCGGGGGCGGACTGTGCGGCGGCCGTGGCGGCCAGGCCGAGGGCCAGCGCGGCAGCGGCGAGTGGGCGCAGGCCAGTGGGCCAGGCCATGGACCAGGGGGTTGTCATCTTTGTCTGTCTCCTCATGGGCTGGTGGTCAGCCTGTTGTGTGAGCGTTTAAGCAAAAACGATGCCTGAAAAGCGGGAACGTTATTTGCTTTCACGCAGCTTCATGCCCCGCCCCAACCCTACAACAAGCCCGGCCCAGCCGGGTGGCCGGAGACAATTGCTCAAGACCGTCCTGGGTGCCACCGGCCTCGGGATGGCAGGGCTGTGGCCGGCCATGGCCACGGCCACCACCGCGGCCACCCGGCCCATGGGCTGGCCGCACAAGCCGCTGCAGCTCATCGTGCCCTGGCCCGCGGGCGGCGCCACCGACCTGACCCTGCGCATCCTGTGCGAGGAGGTCGCGCCGCTGCTCGGACAGCCGGTGGTGATCGTCAACCGCCCGGGCGCGGCCGGCACCCTGGTGGCCTCCCTGCTGAAGGCCGCGCCGGCCGATGGCCACACCCTGGGCCAGGTGCCCATCACGGTCTACCGCCACGCGCTCATGAACGCCGTGCCCTGGGACCCCGTGACCGACCTCAGCCCGGTGATCCAGGTCTCGGGCACCACCTTCGGACTGCTGGTGCCGGCCAAGAGCCCGTGGCACAGCCTGGCCGACATGCTGGCCTGGGCCCGTGCCCGGCCGGGCGAGCTGCTGATGGGCTCGACCGGCATCGGCAGCACGCCCCACCTGGCGATGGAAGACATCCTGCTCCAGCACGAGCTGCGCTACACCCACGTGCCCTACAAGGGCACGACCGAGCAGATGCTGGCGCTGGCCTCGGGCAACCTCATGGCCGGTGTCAACTCCACCGGCTTCGCGCCCTGGGTCGATCAGGGCGCGCTGCGCCTGCTGGCCGTGTTCGGCGCCAGCCGCAGCCCACGTTGGCCCGAGGTGCCCACGCTGCGCGAGCTGGGCTATGAGCGGGCGGTCTATACCTCGCCCTGGGGCCTGGCCGTGCCACGCGGGGTGGACGAGGGCACCGTGCAGGTCCTGCACGACGCCTTCCACCAGGCCATGCTCCGGCCGCGCCACATGGCCGAGTTGGCCCGCTACGATCAGCAGGTCGAGTACCTGGACACGGCGGCCTACCGGCGCGCGGTGCTCGACACCGTGGCGCGCGAAGCGCGCCTGCTGCGCCGCCTGAACCTGTTGGCCACACGTTGAGAACCCCCATGACCCCCACCCTGCTGCGCGCCGACCGGCTCCACAAATCCTATGGTGCCAAGGTCGCGCTCCAGGACGTGAGCCTCACGCTCGCGGCCGGAGAACTGGTGGTGCTGCTCGGCCCCAACGGCGCCGGCAAGTCCACGCTGATGCAGCTGCTCACCGGCCTGTTCAGCCCCGACCAGGGCGGCGTCGAGGTGCTGGGGCACGACATGCGCACCCAGGCCAGCCGCGCGCTGGCGGGCCTGGGCGTGGTGTTCCAGCAGACGGCGCTCGACCTCGACCTCAGCGTGACGGCCAACCTGCTGTTCCACACCGACCTGCACGGCCTGCCACGCGCCGTGGCGCGCGAGCGCATCGACGATGGCCTGCGGCGCATGGGCCTGGACGGGCAGGCCGGCGCTGCGCTGCGCAGCCTCTCGGGCGGCACGCGGCGCAAGGTCGAGCTGCTGCGCGCGCTGCTGCATGCGCCGCGCGTGCTGCTCATGGACGAGGCCACCGTGGGCCTGGACCCGGCCTCGCGACAGCAGATGCTGGCCCTGGTGCGCGCCCTCACGCGCGAGCAGGGCGTGGCCGTGTTGTGGGCCACCCACCTGATCGAAGAGATCGAACAGGCCGACCGCCTGGTGGTGCTGCACCAGGGGCAGGTGCGCTTCGCCGGCACGGTGACGGCCTTCACCGAGCAGGCGCGGGACAAGAGCCTGCAGGACGAGGTGCTGCGGCAGTTCGATCCGGTACGCTGAGGGTTGCACAGGGGACGCCCGGGCGCCGCGATCGCGCCTATCATGGCCGGCGCGTTTCGCGCGCCATCGACACCCCACCCGCCGCCGCCATGTCCAAATTCTTCCAGTTCATCGCCGAGCGCCTGAGCGCGATCAAGGCCGGGCCGGCCGTGCCGGACGCCGCACCGGGCGGCGCCCGCCCGTGGGACACCGAGGGCCGCTACGACGACAAGATCATCAGCGCCGGCTCGGCGGTGCAGCTGATCCCGCCCGGCAGCCACGTCTTCGTGGGCACCGCCTGCGCCACGCCGCGCACGCTGGTGCAGGCGCTGGAGCAGTTTCCCCACAAGGCGCCCGACCTGGAGCTGGTGCACTTCTTCACCGATGGCATGGTGCCGCACGACGCCGAGGGCCGGGCGACCACGCGCTACCGCCACCGCAGCTTCTTCGTCGGCGCCGACATCCGCGCGGCGGTGCGCGCCGGCCAGGCCGAGTACCTGCCGATCTCGATCGCACGGGTGCCCGAGCTGATCGGCGTCGGTCGCATCCCGGTCGACGTCGCGTTGATCCAGGTCTCGCCGCCCGACCGCTTCGGCTACGTCAGCCTGGGCGTGTCGGTGGACGTGGTGGCCGCCGCCGTGCAGAAGGCCAAGCTGGTGATCGCCGAGGTCAACCCCCACATGCCCTGGACCCTGGGCGACTCGGCCATCCACATGGACCAGATCGACCACCTGGTGCCGGTGGACACGCCCATGATCGAGTTCCACCACCAGTTCGCGCCCGAGGTGGTCGAGCGCATCGCGCGCTACATCGCCGGCATCATCGAGGACGGCTCCACGCTGCAGATCGGCCTGGGCCGCATCCCCAACGAGGCGCTGAAGTACCTCGACGACCGCAAGGACCTGGGCATCCACTCCGACGTCATCACCGATGCCATCATCCCGCTGCTGGAGCGCGGCATCCTGACCGGGCGCAACAAGAGCCAGCAGCGCGGCAAGATCGTCACCAGCTTCGCCATGGGCACGCGCAAGCTCTACGACATCATCGAGCGCAACCCGCTGTTTTCCTTCCAGCCCATCGACGTGGTCTGCGACCCCTTCACCATCGCCGCCCAGAAACAGATGGTGTCGGTCACCCAGGCCTTTGCCATCGACCTCACCGGGCAGGTCTGTTCCGACCAGTTCCAGGGCGAGTTCTACAGCGGCATCGCGGCCCAGGGCGAGTTCCTGCGCGGCGCCTCGCGCTCGCCCGGTGGCAAGGCCATCATCTGCATGGCGTCCACCACCGACGACGGCGAGGTCTCCCGCATCCGCCCCATGCTGCTCGAGGGCGAGGGCGTCACCGTGCCACGCTCCGAGGTCCATTTCGTCATCACCGAATACGGCGTGGCCTACCTGTTCGGCAAGGGCATGCGCGAGCGTGCCATCGCCCTCATCCAGCTGGCCCACCCCAAGTTCCGCCAGGGCCTGCTCGACGAGGCCCGGCGCCTGGGCTACCTGCCCGCCGACCAGACCCTGCAGAACCTGCGGGCCTACGAGGTGGAGGCCGAGCGCCACGTCACGCTCAAGGACGGCCGCCAGGTGCTGCTGCGGCCCTCGCGCGCGGCCGATGCGGAGGGCCTGCGCGACCTGTTCTTCAAGCTGCCACCCGACGACATCTTCACCCGCTTCTTCCGCCGCGTGCACGCGCCCACCCACCAGGACATCGAGCGCCTGTGCAACTTCAGCAACGAGAACGAGGTCGGTTTCGTGGCCGTGACCGGTCCGCGCGAGCAGGAGGTCATCGTCGGCCAGGCCTGCTACTTCAACAATGTGCGCACCAACCTCGCCGACACCGCCTTCATGGTCGATCCGCGCTGGCAGGGCTCGGGCCTGGGCAGCGCCATGCAGCAGCGACTGATGGAGCATGCTCAGGCGCGTGGCGTGCAGGGCTTCGTGGCCGACATCCTGCCCCAGAACGCCAAGATGATCGCGCTGGCGCGCCGGGGCTCGGACAAGGTCACCGTCGAGCGCGACGAGGACTCGGTGCACGTGACCGTGCTGTTCTGACCGCGAGGCCGCGCCCACGATCTGCAAGGCGGGCACGCCCACACGCAAGGCGGGCTGCGGCTTGGCGATGGACGCCAGCCGCGGTCAGCCGGCCGCGCCGTGCCCGGCCGCGCCCAGCGCCTGGCACTGGCGCCGGTACGCCTGCAGGGTGGCCTGGGCCCGCCCGAGGACCGTGTCGGCCGGGTAGCCGCCCTCGGCCAGGCTGCCGTAGCCTTGCCCGCACAGCAGCTCCATGCCCTCGCTGGCCCGTTCGGCCGTGTGGATATGGAAGACACCGCGCGCCACCGCGTCCACCACCTGCGGATCGAGCATGAGGTGGCGGCGGTTGCGGTGCGGGATCAGCACGCCTTGCTGGCCGGTGAGTCCCAGGCGGGCGCAGAGGCGGAAATGGCCCTCGATCTTTTCGTTGACGCCGCCCACCGGCAACATCTCACCGTGCTGGTTGATGGCGCCAGTGACCGCGATGCCCTGGGCCAGCGGCAGCCCCGACAGGCTGGACAGCAGCGCATAGAACTCGGCACACGAGGCCGAGTCGCCCTCGACGCCGTTGTACTCTTGCTCGAACACGACGGTGGCGTTGAGCGCCAGCGGCGCGATGTGGGCGAACAGCGAGGCCAGATGCCCGTGCAGGATCAGCACGCCCTTGTCGTGGATGGGTCCGGAGAGCTTGACCTCGCGCTCGATGTTGACCAGGCCCTTGTCGCCCGCGTGCGTGCGCGCCGTCACCCGCACCGGGAAGCCGAAGCTGTGGTCGCCGGTGTCGACCACGGTCAGGCCGTTGACCTGGCCCACCCGCTCGCCCTGCAGATCGATCAAGCGTTCGCCGTCGACGATGGTGTCCTGCAGCCGCTCCTCCATCGCGTTGTGGCGGTGGTGCCGGGCCTGGCGCGCCGCCGCCACATCGGCGGCATCCACCAGGGGCGCGCCACGCTGGCGCGCCAGCGTCGCGCTTTCCATCAGCAGCGCCTCGGTGTGGGCGAAGATGGCGCTCTGGCGCACCTGGTCCTCGGCCTCGCGGTGGGTTTCCTCGAGCAGCGCGGCCACGCCGGCGGCGGTGAAATGGGGCAGTCCCAGCCGCCGGCAGGTGTGGGCGACGAAGGTGGCGGTGGCCAGGCGGGTGTCGGCCTGGGCCCGGAAGCTGTCGGCGAAATCGACCTTGCAACGGAAACGGCGGGCGAACTCGGGGTCGCCCTCCTGCACCGCGTAGTAGTCCTCGACCGAGGCGATCAGCACCAGCTTGACCTCGGCGTCCACCGCCTCGGGCTCCAGCGACAGGGTGGCCATGGGCGCGAACATCGTGGCAGGCTCCTCGATCTGGACCCGTCCGCTGCGCAGGAAGCGGCGCAGCTTTTCCCACACCGGCTCGTCGCTCAGCAGGTCGCGCAGGTGCAGCATCAGGAAGCCGCCGTGGGCCTTGAGCAGGCTGCCGGCACGTATCCGCGAGAAGTCGGTGACCAGCACGTCGGCGTCGGCCTGGTAGTCGATGCTGCCGAACAGCTGCCGGTAGACCGGGTTGTCCTCGACGATCACGGGCGCGCCTTCAAGACCGTGGTTGTCGACCACCGTGTTCACGCGCAGGCGGGCCAGCACCTCGTTGAGCGCCTCCGCGCGCAGGCCGTCCTCGTCCTCGCCGGGCTGGAACAGCTCCAGGTGCTCCAGCACCTCGTGCTGCACCTGGTCGAGGTAGTTGCCGAGCTTGACGCTGTCCTTGATCTGCTTGCGCAGCCCGCTGCGCATCTCCTGCAGCTCGTGTTCCAGCAGCGGCTTGATGGTCTGGCGGCGCAAGGCAGCCAGTCCTTCGTTCATCACACGCTCCATGGACCGCGAGGCATCGAGGAAGCGGGCGATCTCGGCGCGCAGTTCGTCTTCGGCATGGGCGAACTCGGCGCGCCTGTCCTTGGGCAGGGCCAGCGCCTGGCCTTCGGTCATGACCTCGCCCTGGTCGTTGCGCAACGAGAACACCATGTGCCCTTGCTCGCGCATGAGGCCGAAGTGGCGCGCCTCGGCGAAGGCGCTGAGTTCTTCGTAGGCGTGGTCCTCCTCGGCCTTGTAGCGGTGGGTGATGCGTTCCTGCTCGGCCTTGAAGTCGGGCGCCGAGAGGCGCTTGGGGATCTCGGCCTGCAACGTGCGGACGAACTGCGCCATCAGCTGGCGCAGCTGCCGGCCCTGGCCGGCCGGCATGCGCAGCGCGCGCGGGTGTTCGGGGGCGTCGAAGTTGTGCAGGTAGCACAGGTCGGGCGGCACCGGCCGGGTGGCGGCGACGGCACGCATCATCTGGCACATCAGGGTGCTGCGGCCGCTGCCCACCTCGCCCAGCACGAACAGGTGGTAGTCGGGCAGGTCCATCTGAAGGCCGAAGCGGGCCGCCTGTTCGGCGCGCTCCTGGCCGATCCAGGGCAGGGCCTGCTGATCGAGTTCGGACGTGTCCTGGAATCCCAGCGCGGCGGCATCGATGATCCGGCGCAGGTCGATGGGCGACAGTGTGGCGAGCATGGCCACCATTGTGCGCAGACAAGGCATGAAATGCACGCCCCGTCCGCGTCCTTCGCCTCAGCCCGGCTCGCGATCCAGCTCGGCCAGCTCGTTCGCGCTGAACACGCGCGAGCGCGTGTGGAAGGCCCGGCCGGTCGGGCCTTCCAGCGAGAAGGTGCCGCCGTGGCCCTCGATGACGTCGATGATGAGCTGGGTGTGGCGCCAGTAGGCGTACTGGCTCTTGCTGATGTAGAACGGGCAGCCGCCGATGTCTCCGAGGTGGACATCGCCCGCGCCCGTGGTCAGCTCGCCCAGCAGGTAGCAGTTGGCGGCGCTGTTGTCGCAGCAGCCGCCTGACTGGTGGAACATCAGGCCCGGGCCGTGCTGGTGCTTGAGCTGTTCGATCAGCGCCAGCGCGGCGGGGGTGGCGATCACCTTGTCGACCATGGGGTGGTCAGAAAAAGCCGAGTTTGCTTTCGCTGTAGCTCACCAGCAGGTTCTTGGTCTGCTGGTAGTGGTCCAGCATCATCTTGTGGGTCTCGCGGCCGATGCCGGACTCCTTGTAGCCGCCGAAGGCGGCGTGGGCCGGATAGGCGTGGTAGCAGTTGGTCCACACGCGGCCGGCCTTGATGGCGCGGCCCATGCGGTAGGCCACGTTGCCGTTGCGGCTCCAGACACCGGCGCCCAGGCCATACAGCGTGTCGTTGGCGATGGCCAGGGCCTCGGCTTCGTCCTTGAAGGTGGTCACGGCCAGCACCGGGCCGAAGATCTCTTCCTGAAAGATGCGCATCTTGTTGTGGCCCTTGAACAGGGTCGGCTGCACGTAGTAGCCGCCGTCGAGTTCGTTGCCGAAGTAGGCTTGTTCGCCACCGGCCAGCACCTGCGCGCCCTCCTCGCGGCCGAGCGACAGGTAGGACAGGATCTTGGTCAGCTGTTCCTTGGACGCCTGGGCGCCCATCATGGTGCCGGTGTCCAGCGGGTTGCCGTGCTGGATGGCCTTCACGCGCTGGAGCACGCGCTCCATGAAGGGTTCGTAGATGCTTTCCTGGATCAGCGCGCGCGACGGGCAGGTGCAGACCTCGCCCTGGTTGAAGGCGAACAGCACCAGGCCTTCGATGGCCTTGTCGAGGAAGCTGTCGTCCTTGTCCATCACGTCGGCGAAGAAGACGTTGGGCGACTTGCCGCCCAGCTCCAGCGTGGCCGGGATCAGGTTGTTGGCCGCCGCCTGCGCGATCACGCGGCCGGTGCTGGTGGAGCCGGTGAAGGCGATCTTGGCGATGCGCTTGGAGGTGGCCAGCGGCATGCCGGCTTCGCGGCCAAAACCGTTGACGATGTTGAGCACGCCGGGCGGCAGCAGGTCGGCGATCAGCTCGACCAGGACCAGCAGGCTGATGGGCGTGGATTCGGCTGGCTTGAGCACCACGCAGTTGCCCGCGCCCAGGGCCGGCGCCAATTTCCAGGCCGCCATCAGGATGGGGAAGTTCCAGGGAATGATCTGGCCGACCACGCCCAGCGGCTCGTGGATGTGGTAGGCCATGGTGTCGCTGTCGATCTCGCTGATGCCGCCTTCCTGCGCCCTCACGCAGCCGGCGAAATAGCGGAAGTGGTCCACCGCCAGCGGGATGTCGGCGTTGAGGGTTTCGCGGATCGGCTTGCCGTTGTCCACGGTCTCGGCGTAGGCCAGCCGCTCGAGGTTGGCTTCCAGGCGGTCGGCGATCTTGAGCAGCAGGCTGGCGCGCTCGCCGGCCGAGGTCTTGCCCCAGCGGTCGGCGGCGGCGTGGGCCGCGTCCAGCGCCAGGTCGATGTCGTCGGCGGTGGAGCGGGCCGCGCGGGTGTAGACCCGGCCGTTGATGGGCGTGATCACGTCGAAATACTGGCCGCCCACCGGTGGCACCCATTGGCCGCCGATGAAGTTGTCGTATTGGGCTTTGTAGTCGATCTTGGCACCGTCGGTGCCGGGGGCTGCGTAAATCATGCTGTCTCTCTCGTGGTGGTGGGGTGAACACAATGCCGTGTGGCCCACACCTCAACTCAACTTCCGTGCCATGCCCGCCACGCCCCGCCAGACCGCATGTTGGCTGCGAAAACGGGCCAATCTGTCACAGCCGCCAGGGCACGGAGCGTGCCATTGCGGAACAGCTGTGCGAATGCGTGACAGCGGGGCCATGCGCCCGCACCGGATAATGGCCCCATGTCATTGACCATCGAATCGGGCCTGCTGCTGGCGCTGGCCTTCATCAACGTGTTGCTCGTGCTGGCGCTGTGGTGGCGCAAACCCCCGGTCGCCGAGGACAGCCCCGAACAGGCCCTGCGCCGCCAGCAGTTGCTGGAGGCGGTGACATCGGGCAACGAACGCCTGGAGCGCGAGCTGCGCCGCGAGGTGACCGATTCCGCCCGCGCCGGCCGCCAGGAACTGCTGCAGACCCTGAGCGCCTTCCAGGGCAGCCTGTCGCAGCAGGGCGCCGAGGCCACGCGCACCCAGAACGCCCAGATCGACGCCTTCGCCCAGCAGCTGCTGCAGCTGCGGGGCACGCTCAGCGACACGCTCACCCGGCAGTTGCAGGACCTCAGTGAAAGCAATGCGCGCCGCCTGGCCGAGGTGCGCGCCACGCTGGAGCAGCAGCTCGCGCAGCTGCAGCAGAACAACGCCGCCAAGCTCGACGAGATGCGCGCCACGGTGGACGAAAAGCTGCACGCCACGCTGGAGGCCCGCCTGGGCGAAAGTTTCAAGCAGGTGGCCGAGCGGCTGGAGCAGGTGCACAAGGGCCTGGGCGAGATGCAGACCCTGGCCCAGGGCGTGGGCGACCTCAAGCACCTGCTGAGCAACGTCAAGACCCGGGGCATGTTTGGCGAGGCCCAGCTGGCCGCGCTGCTGGAGCAGGTGTTCGCGCCCGACCAGTACGCCACCCAGGTGGCCACGCGACCCGGCAGCAAGAACGTGGTCGACTTCGCCATCCGCCTGCCGGGCCGGGGCGACGACGGCGCGCCCTGCTGGCTGCCCATCGACGCCAAGTTCCCCAACGAAGACTACGAGCGCCTGCTCGACGCCCAGCAACGCGCTGACGTGGTGGCCGCCGAGGCCGCGGGCAAGGCGCTGGAGGCACGCATCCGGCTGGAGGCCAGGTCCATGGCCGAGAAATACGTGGAGCCGCCCCACACCACCGATTTCGCGCTGCTGTTCCTGCCCACCGAAGGCTTGTACGCCGAGGTGCTGCGCCGCCCCGGCCTGATGGAGTCGCTGCAGCGCGACCACCGGGTCACGCTGGCCGGCCCCACCACCTTGCTGGCCATGCTCAATTCGCTGCAGATGGGTTTTCGCACCCTGGCGCTGGAGAAGCGCAGCAGCGAGGTCTGGCAGGTGCTGGGCGCGGTCAAGACCGAGTTCGGCAAGTTCGGCGACGTGCTGGCCAAGGTCAAGGCCCAGACCCAGACCGTGCTCAACACCCTGGACAGCGCCGAGGTGCGCAGCCGCGCCATGGGCCGCGCGCTCAAGCAGGTGGAGGCCCTGCCGGCCGAACAGGCCGCCACGTTGCTGCCGCTGCCCGACGCCGACGAATGAAACGCGAGCTGACGCGCCTGATCGCCGCCCAGGTCTGCCTGCACATGTGCATGGCCGGCACCCGCATGGCGGCGCCGCTGCTGGCCCTGCGCGAGGGCCACAGCCCGGCCTCGGTGGGCGTGCTGCTGGCGCTGTTCGCGCTGTCGCAGGTGTTCCTCTCGCTGCCGGCGGGCCGCTTCGCGGACCGGCACGGCCTGCGCCGGCCGGTGGCGTTCGCGGTGCTGGCGGCCTTGATCGGCGCCGGCTCGGCCGCCCTCTGGCCCACCTTCGGGGTGCTGTGTTTCGCGGCCCTGCTCACCGGCGGCGCCACCGGTTCGGCCACCATCGCCGTGCAGCGGCAGGCCGGTTTCCTGGCCGGTAACCCGACCGAGCTCAAGCAGGTGTTTGGCTGGCTGGCGATCGGGCCGGCGCTGTCCAACTTCGCGGGGCCCTTCGCGGCCGGCCTGTTGATCGACCACGCCGGTTTCCGCACCGCCTTCGCCTTCCTGGCCCTGGTGCCGCTGGCCAGCTGGTGGGGCGTGCACGCCATGGCCGTGCGCAAGGCGCCCGAGGCGCCCGTGCAGGACGGCCGCCGCTCCTCCTCGTGGGACCTGCTGCGCGAGCCGCCGTTTCGCCGCCTGATGGTGGTCAACTGGCTGTTGTCGTCGTGCTGGGACGTGCATACCTTCCTGGTGCCGGTGCTGGGCCATGAGCGTGGCCTGAGCGCCTCGGCCATCGGCACGGTGCTGGGCGCCTTCGCGCTGGCGGCCACCGGCGTGCGTGTCCTGCTGCCGCTGGTGGCCGAACACGTGCGCGAGGCCGTGGTGGTGACCGCTGCCATGGTGTGCACGGCCGCGCTGTTCGCGGTCTATCCGCTGGCCCACACGGCCTGGAGCATGGGCCTGCTGTCGGTGCTGCTGGGGTTTGCGCTGGGCGCGGTCCAGCCCATGATCATGAGCACCCTGCACCAGATCACGCCTGCACACCGCCACGGCGAGGCGATCGGCCTGCGCATGATGGCGATCAACGGCTCCAGCGTGTTGATGCCCCTGCTGTTCGGCAGTGTTGGCGCCGTGCTGGGCGCCAGCGGCGTGTTCTGGTTCGTGGGCGGGGTGGTGGGCATGGCCTCGCCGGCGGCCATACGGCTGGGGCAGGGCCGCTCCAGGCACTGAGAACGCAAACACGTTCTGAGGGGCCGAGCCCCGCCAGCTCAGTCGATGTTGTTGAGCAGGCCGAGGCCCACCAGGTAGGTGTCCAGCATGCGCTGGCCCATGGCCTCCAGTTCGAAGCTGGCCGGCGACAGCATCCAGTTCTGCAGCAGGCCATCGAAGAGCACGAACATGCCCATGGCGGCCTCCTCGGGCGGCACCGGCAGCACCTGGCCGGCATCGCGCGCGGCCTGGGCCAGCAAGGCGGTGTTGAGCATCACGCAGTCCTGGCGCGCGGCCAGGTGGCGCTCGCGCACCGCCTGCATGTCGTCCACGTACTCGACCTTGTGGGTGGCGATCTCGAACACGCGGCGGGTGCGCTCGTCGTGGCTGATGAGCGCCAGCCCCTCGCGGATGTTGGCGCGCAGGCGCTCCACCGCCGAGGTGCCGCTGGTGGTCGGGTCGGCCACGGCGCGGGCTGCCATGGCCAGCGATTCCTCGAAAGGCAGGGTGGCCCGCTCCATCATGGCGTTGAACAGGTCGGCCTTGTCCTGGAAGTGCCAGTAGATGGCGCCGCGCGTGGTGCCCGCGGCCACGGCGATGTCGTTGAGCGAGGTGCGCGCCACCCCCTGGGCCACGAACAGGTGTTCGGCGGCATCCAGCAGCTTGTCTCGTGTGGCCTGTGCGTCGGCCTTGGTGCGTCTTGCCATGTGTGGTCGTGGGGCTATTCCTGGGTATCAAATATACATTCAATCTTGTATGTATACTCCGCTGCTGATTTTTCCACACCCCTTGCCCGCCCCGTTCGGAGTCCATCCATGGCAGCGTTCCCTACCCCTGTTTCTGTCCGGCCGCCCTTGCGCGGCCTTGCCCGCGGCCCCGTGGCCGTGGCGACCGCGGCCCTGGCGGCCGCTTGCCTGCTGGCCGCTTGCGGCGCCAAGGACGCGGCCGCGCCCGCGGCCGCTGCCGGGGGCGGCATGCCACCGGTGGAGGTGGGCGTGGTCACCGTGTCCCCCACCGATGTGGGCCTGACCACCGAGCTGCCGGGCCGCCTGGAGGCCTCGCGCGTGGCGCAGGTGCGTGCGCGCGCCGCCGGCATCGTGCAGCAGCGCCTGTTCAAGGAAGGCAGCGACGTCAAGGCCGGCCAGGCCCTGTTCCGCATCGACGCCGCTCCTTACGCCGCCGCCCTGGCCAGCGCCGAGGCCCAGGTGGCCAAGGCCCAGGCCAACCTGGCGCAGGCCACGGCCACGGTGGAGCGCTACCGTCCGCTGGTGGCCCAGCGCGCGGTGAGCCAGCAGGACTTTGTCAACGCCGAGGCGGCCCAACAGCTGGCCCAGGCCGACCTGGGCGTGGCCCAGGCCGCGGTGCAGACCGCCCGCATCAACCGCGACTACGCCAACGTCACCTCGCCCATTGCCGGCCGCATCGGCCGCGCGCTGGTGACCGAGGGCGCACTGGTGGGGCAGGGCGAGGCCACCCCGCTGGCGGTGGTGCAGCAGATCGACCCGCTGTTCGTGAACTTCACCCAGTCGGCCGCCGAGGTGCTGCAGCTGACCCGCGCCATCGAGGCCGGCCGTTTCAAGCGCAGTGGCGCACAGGCCGCCAGCGTCCGTGTGGTGCTGGACGATGGCAGCGAACACCCCCAGGCCGGCAAGCTGCTGTTCGCCGACCTCTCGGTGGACAGCACCAGCGGCCAGGTGACGCTGCGCGCCGAGGTGCCCAACCCCGGCGGCAAGCTGCTGCCCGGGCTGTACGTGCGCGTGCGCCTGGAACAGGCCAAGGCCGGCAACGCCATCGGCCTGCCGCAGCAGGCCGTGACCCGCACCCAGCAGGGCGACACCGTCACGCTGATCGACGCCGAAGGCAAGCGTGTGCCGCGCCAGGTCAAGATCGCCGGCCAGCAGAACGGCCAGTGGGTGGTGACCGACGGCCTCAAGGCCGGCGAGCAGGTGATGGTCGACGGCTTCCAGAAGCTGATGATGCTGCCGCCCACCGCGCCGGTGAAGGGTGTGCCCTGGTCGCCGGCCGCCGCCGCGCCCGCCGCCCCCGCCGCGGCCAAGCCTTGAGGGAGTGAGGCATGGCCCGTTTTTTCATTGAACGCCCCATCTTCGCGTGGGTGATCGCGCTGTTCGTGCTGGTGGTCGGCGGGGTGTCCATCACCCAGCTGCCGATCGCGCAATACCCGCCGGTGGCGCCGCCCGCCATCGTCATCAACGCCGCCTATCCCGGTGCCTCGGCGCAGACGCTGGAGGACAGCGTGTTGTCCGTCATCGAGCGCGAGATGAACGGCGCGCCCGGCCTGATCTACATGGAGTCGGTCGCCCAGGCTGACGGCAGCGGCAACATCACCCTGAGCTTCGAGCCCGGCACCAACGACGACCTGGCCCAGGTGGAGGTGCAGAACCGCCTGTCGCGCGCGACGCCGCGTCTGCCCTCGGCCGTGACGCAGCAGGGCGTGCGCGTGGACAAGTCGCGCAACAACTTCCTGCTGTTCGCCATCCTGTCCAGCGACGATCCGGCCCTGGACCCGGTGGCCCTGGGCGATTACGCCGCCCGCAGCGTGGTGCCCGAGCTGCAGCGCCTGCCCGGCGTCGGCCAGGCCCAGCTGTTCGGTTCCGAACGCGCCATGCGCGTCTGGGTCGACCCGGCCAAGCTGCTCGGCTACGGCCTGAGCTCGGCCGATGTGACAGCCGCCATCCGGGCCCAGAACGCCCAGGTGTCGGCCGGTGAGATCGGCGCCTTGCCCAACATCGCCGGCCAGCAGGTGGCGGCCACCGTGGTGGTCAAGGGCCAGCTCACCAGCGTCGAGCAATTTGGGGCCGTGGTGCTGCGCGCCAACGCCGATGGCTCCTCGGTGCGCCTCAAGGACGTGGCCCGCATCGAACTCGGTGGCCAGGCCTACGCCACCTCGGCGCGCCTGAACGGCAAGCCCTCTGTCGGTATCGGCGTGCAGCTCTCGCCCAGCGGCAACGCGCTGGCCACCGCCAAGGCGGTGCGTGCCAAGATGCACGAGCTGGAACGCTTCTTTCCCCAGGGCATGAAGTGGGAGATCCCCTACGACAGCTCGGGCTTCGTCAAGATATCCATCGAACAGG
Source organism: Hydrogenophaga sp. OTU3427 (assembly GCF_038440225.1). Lineage (NCBI taxonomy): Bacteria > Pseudomonadati > Pseudomonadota > Betaproteobacteria > Burkholderiales > Comamonadaceae > Hydrogenophaga > Hydrogenophaga sp. OTU3427. Next base: position 40,550 of record NZ_JASATI010000019.1, read on the forward strand.
TGGCCGAGACCCTGGTCGAGGCCGTGCTGCTGGTCTTCCTGGTGATGTTCCTGTTCCTGCAGAACTGGCGCTACACCCTGATCCCCACCATCGTGGTGCCGGTGGCCCTGACGGGCACCATGGGCGTGCTGCTGGCCATGGGCTACTCGATCAACGTGCTGACCATGTTCGGCATGGTGCTGGTGATCGGCATCGTGGTGGACGACGCCATCGTGGTGGTGGAGAACGTCGAACGCATCATGAGCGAAGAGGGCCTGCCGCCACGCGAGGCCACCCACAAGGCCATGGGCCAGATCTCGGGCGCCATCGTCGGCATCACCGTGGTGCTGATCTCGGTGTTCGTGCCGCTGGCTTTCTTCAGCGGCTCGGTGGGCAACATCTACCGCCAGTTCTCCACCGTGATGGTGGCGTCCATCGGCCTGTCCGCCTTCATGGCGCTGTCGCTCACACCCGCCCTGTGTGGCACCCTGCTCAAGCCGGTGGAGGCCGGCCACGCCCACGCCAAGACCGGCTTCTTCGGCTGGTTCAACCGCGGCTTCGCGCGCACCGCCAAGGGCTACGAGGGCTTCATCGCCCGGCTGCTGCCGCGCGCCGCGCGTTACCTGGTCATCTACGCCGCCATCACCGGTGCGGTGGGCTGGATGTACGCCCGCCTGCCCACGTCCTTCCTGCCCGGTGAAGACCAGGGCTACATCATCGTCAACGTGCAGCTGCCGCCGGGTGCGACGCAGGAACGCACGCGCAGCGTGATGGAGCAGGTCGAGAGCTTCATCCTCAAGCAGCCCGAGGTGCAGAGCATGGTGGCGGTGATGGGCTTCAGCTTCTCTGGCCAGGGCCAGAACGCCGGCCTGGCCTTCGTCACCCTCAAGGACTGGTCCGAGCGCAAGGCGCCTGGCAGCAGCGCCGAGGCCGTGGCCGGGCGCGCCTTCGGTGGCCTCATGGGCATACGCGACGCCTTCATCTACCCGCTGAGCCCGCCGCCGATTCCCGAACTCGGGGTGTCCTCGGGCTTCAGCTTCCGCCTGCAGGACCGCGCGGGCCTGGGCCACGAAGCCCTGCTCAACGCCCGCAACCAACTGCTGGGCATGGCCTCGCAGAGCAAGGTGGTGACACAGATGCGTCCCGACGGCCTGGAGGACGCCCCCCAGCTGCAGGTCGATATCGACCGCGAGCGCGCCTTCGCGCTGGGCGTGGGTTTTGACGGCATCAACAGCGCCATCTCCACCGCGCTGGGCTCGGCCTACGTCAACGACTTCCCCAGCGGCGGACGCCTGCAGCGCGTGGTGGTGCAGGCCGAAGCGGCGGCCCGCATGCAGCCCGAGGACGTGCTCAAGCTCACCGTGCCCAATGGCCGGGGCCAGATGGTGCCGCTGTCGGCCTTCGCCACCACCCGCTGGGTGACCGGCCCCATGCAGACCGTGCGCTACAACGGCTACCCGGCCATGCGCCTGAGCGGCAGTGCCGCCCCGGGCCACAGCACCGGCGCGGCCATGGCCGAGATGGAGAAACTCGCCGGCCAGCTGCCCCCGGGCTTCGGCTTCGAGTGGACCGGCCAGTCGCGCGAGGAAAAGCTCGCCGGCTCGCAGGCCCTCATCCTCTACGGCTTCGCGGTGCTGGCGGTGTTCCTGTGCCTGGCTGCGCTGTACGAGAGCTGGACCATCCCGCTGGCGGTCATCCTGGTGGTGCCGCTGGGCGTGATCGGCGTGCTCGCGGCCACCTGGGGCCGGGGCTATGCCAACGACGTCTACTTCCAGGTCGGCCTGATCACCATCATCGGCCTGTCGGCCAAGAACGCCATCCTGATCATCGAGTTCGCCAAGGACCTCCAGGCCCAGGGGCGCAGCCTGATCGAGGCGGCGCTGGAAGCGGCCCACCTGCGTTTCCGCCCCATCCTGATGACCTCGCTGGCGTTCACACTCGGCGTGCTGCCCCTGGCCATCGCCAGCGGTGCCGGCGCGGCCAGCCAGCGCGCCATCGGCACCGGCGTGATCGGCGGCATGTTGACCGGCACGGTCCTGGCCGTGCTGTTCGTGCCCATCTTCTTCGTGGTCGTGCGCGGCATCTTCAAGGGCAGCGCGCGCCAGCAACTGGTGCATGCGCATGACGCCCAGCACATGGGGATCAAACATGATTGAACCGAGTACCCCCCGCGCCGCCTTCGGCGTCACCCCCAACGGGGCAACACCAGCCGTCTGGCAAAGCCAGCCCGGCGGTGTTCCCGGTTGGGTCACTTCTTGTGTCGCGCTTGCTGTTGTTGGCTTGTTGTCGGCCTGCTCGCAGCTGCCGGTGTACCAGCGCCCGGCGGTGGATGTGCCGGCCGCCTTCCCCTCGGCGGGCACGGCCGCCGCCACGCCGGCGCGCGACCTGGCCTGGCAGGACTTCGTGCGCGAGCCCGAGCTGCGTGAACTGATCGCGCGTGCCATCGACAACAACCGCGACCTGCGCGTGGCGGTGCTGCAGATCGAGCAGGCGCGGGCCCAGTTCCAGATCCGCCGCGCCGACCAGTACCCCACCGTCAACGCGGCCGCCACCGGCAACCGCCAGCCGGCCACCGATGGCGAAAGCATCGCCAGCACCTACACCGCCGGCCTGGCCATGGCGAGCTGGGAGCTGGACCTGTTTGGCCGCGTGGCCAGCCTCAAGGAAGCCGCGCTGTCCCAGTTCCTGGCCAGCGAGGCCACCCGCCAGGCGGTGCAGGTCAGCCTGGTGGCGTCGGTCAGCAGCGCCTGGCTGGGGCTGCAGAACACCGACGACCAGATCGCGCTGACCCGCCAGACGCTGGCCTCGCGTGTCGATGGGCTGGGACTCACCAAGCTGCGTTTTGACAACGGCACCGCCACCGCGCTGGACCTGCGCCAGGCCGAGTCGCTGGTGGCGTCGGCCCAGGCCACGCTGGCGCAGCTGACGCGCCAGCGTGCCCAGGAGGCCAATGCCCTGGCGCTGCTGGTGGGGCAGGGCGCGGCCCTGCCCGCCGCGCCCGCCAGCCGCGTGCCGGTGTTCGACCAGGCCATGCCGCTGGCCGAGGTGCCGGTGGGCCTGCCCTCCGATGTGTTGCTTCAGCGCCCCGACGTGCGCGCCGCCGAGCAGCAGCTGGTGGCGGCCAACGCCCAGATCGGCGCCGCCCGCGCGGCCTTTTTCCCGCGCATCAGTCTCACGGCCAGCGTGGGCACGGCCAGCACCCAGCTCTCCAACCTGTTCTCCAGCGGGTCCTGGGGCTGGACCCTGGCGCCCCAGGCGGTGCTGCCCATCTTCGACGCCGGACGCAATCAGGCCGGCCTCGAATCGGCCCGGGCCGGCCAGGCCATTGCCGTGGCGCAGTACGAGAAGGCGATCCAGACCGCGTTCAAGGATGTGGCTGACGCGCTGGTCGCGCGCGAGCCGCTGGCCGAGCAGTGGCGCGCCCAGCAGGCATTGCTGGTGGCGGAATCCGAACGCGCCCGCCTCACCGACCTGCGGGTCAGCGGCGGCGTCGCCAGCCAGCTCGAACTGCTGGACGCTCAGCGTTCGCTGTTCGGTGCACAGCAGGCTCTGCTGCAGACGCGGCTGGCGCTGGCGCAGAACCAGGTGGCCTTGTACAAGGCCCTGGGCGGGGGCTGGAAGGCGCCGGGCTGAACCCCGGGGGGAACAGTGCGCCGCAAGCCTCCGCGGCGCTCATTTTCTGGGGCGCTTGGGCCGCGGCGGTGCGGCGGGCGCGTCCACCACGATCTCCGGATATTTCTCGAACGTGTGCTTCATCAGCTCGCGCAACCAGACGATGGCCGGATCGTTGTGGAAGCGGGGGTGCCAATGCTGGTTCAACGCAAATGTCGGCAAGGGCACCGGCGGCTCCATGACACGCACCGTCCCATAGCGGGCATAGACCGTCGCCAGCTCCTGCGGGACGGTGGCGATCAGGTCGGGGTGGCGTTCCAGCAGCAGGGGCACGATCAGGAAGTGTGGCGTTGTCACCAGCACCTGGCGCTGGACGCCATGTGCCTCCAATGCGCTGTCGTAGGCTTCGTTGGCCCGGCCGGTCAGCGACACCACCACATGTGGCATGTCCTGGAAATGCTGAAGCGTCAGCCTGTCGTCCTTGACCGGATGGTGGGTGTTGACGATGGTGACAAACGAGTGCATGAACAGCCGCTGCTGGTACAGCCCTTCCGGCGCGCTGCGGATGGAGCCCACGGCCAGGTCCGCGTCACCTTGCGAGAGCAGGCCTTCGATTTGCTCGATGGGAACCTGCAGGGTGCGAACGCTGCAGTGAGGCGCTTCCTTGCGAAGCCGCTGCAGCAGCGGCGGCAGGAACACGAACTCACCCATGTCGGTCATGCACAGGGTGAACACCCGGCGCGCGGTCTGGGGGTCAAAACGCGCTGAGGACAGAATCTGTTGACGTACCAGGGACATGACGTCCAGCACGGGCTGGCGCAGGGTCTCTGCCTTGCGGGTCGGCAGCATGGCGTCCCCGGACTTGACGAACAAAGGGTCGTCGAAGAAGGTCCGCAGGCGGTTCAACGCGTGGCTCATGGCGCTTTGGGTGAGCCCCAGGCCGTGCGCGGCGCGGGTCACGCTGCGCTCGCGAAACATGGCGTCGAACACCGACAACAGGTTCAGATCCAGACTCTGAGAATGTATATCGTTCATTTTGAGTATGCGTGTCATGCGGTAGACGCATTGTCTTCCTTTTCATAACCTTCGCCATCGCCACACAGACCGTCTTGTGGTGAGACGCAAGGAGACACACATGTTCATCAAAAACACCTGGTACGTCGCGGCCTGGGACAAGGAAGTGAGCACGGAGGGCCTGTTTGCCCGCACCATCATCGGCGTGCCCGTGCTCATGTACCGGACGCAGGACGGCCACATCACCGCGATGGAAGACCGTTGCTGCCATCGGGGAGCGCCGCTGTCGGTGGGCCGGCGCGAAGGTGATTGCGTGCGCTGCATGTACCACGGGCTCAAGTTCAACGCCGACGGGCAGTGTATCGACGCACCCGCGCAGTCGCGCATTCCACCGCAGGCCAGGGTGCGCAAGTTCCCGGTCGTGGAAAGCCACCGCTGGGTCTGGATCTGGATGGGCGACCCGGCGCTTGCCGATCCCGCGCTGGTCCCCGACACCCAGTGGCTGGACCACCCGGATTGGCGCAGCCTGGACGGGTACATCCACTACGACGTGAACTACCTGCTGATTTGCGACAACCTGCTGGATTTCTCTCATCTGCCGTTTGTGCACCCGACGACACTGGGTGGCAGTCCCGATTACGCGGCCGTGTCGCCCAAGGTGGAGCGGCTGGACAACGGCGTGCGCATCACGCGCTGGGCCTTCGACACCGAGGTGCCGCCGTTTGCACAGACCGTCAGGGCCTGGGAGGGCAAAGTGGACCGTTGGAACATCTACAACTTCACGGTGCCCGCCACGCTGTTGATGGACTCCGGCATGGCGCCCGCCGGCAGCGGTGCCGAGCGGGGTGAGCGCAAGGACGCCATCGAGTTTCGGGGCTGCCAGGCCATCACCCCCGAAACCGAGCATTCCAGCCACTACTTCTTTGCCCATCCGCACAACTTCGCGCTGGACCAGCCCGACGTCACGGCGTCCGTCCACCAGGCGGTGGTGACCGCCTTCGACGAAGACCGCGCCATCATCACGGCCCAGCAGCGCAGCCTGGCCCTCGATCCCGATTTCAAGATGGTGCCGTTTGGCATCGACGCCGCGCTGTCCCAATTCCGCTGGGTGGTGGCCCGGCGCATCGAGGCCGAAGCGAAGGCCGCGATGGATGCCGTCCAAGCGCCGGCATCGATAGGCCCAAACGTCGCGGTGGCCCGGCCATGACCCGCGCGACCGTGACACGGCTGACGCACGAAGCGGACGGTGTGCTGGGCATCGAGCTGCGGGGTGCCGATGGCCAGGTGCTGCCGGCGTTCACCCCGGGCTCGCACATCGATGTGAACCTGCCGGGTGGCCTGCGCCGCTCCTATTCACTGGTCAACGACTGCCGCGAGCGGGACCGGTACGAACTGGGCGTGGGGCGCGCGCCGGCCTCGCGAGGGGGCTCGAGCTACCTGCACGAACACCTCAGCGTGGGCGATCACCTGGAGGTGGGGGTGCCACGCTCGTTGTTCGGCATCGATCCGGCGGCGACGGAGCACGTCTTTGTGGCCGGGGGCATCGGCATCACCCCCATCCTCAGCATGATCCGCTGGTGCGAGGCGCGGTCCATGCCCTGGCGCCTGCTCTACTGTGTCAGGTCACAGGCACGTGCCGCCTATCTCTGGGCCTTGGCGCCGTTTTGCGGCCGGGTCACGCTCCATGTGGATGAGGAGCACCTGGGTCGCGCCGCCGACTTCCAGGCCCACCTGGCGGCGCTGCCTCCGGGCGCGCATATGTACTGCTGCGGGCCCGTGGCCCAGATGGAGGTCGTGGCGCAAGCGGTCCAGGACCTGGCGTTGCCTGCGGAAAGCGTTCATTTCGAGCGTTTCGGCGCCACCGCCGCCGCCCACTCCAGCCAGGACGACAAAAGCTTCACCGTGGTCTTGCAGCGCAGCGGACAGCGCCTGGTCGTCGAGGCCGGCGCCAGCATCCTGGACGTGCTGGAGCGCCATGGCATCGCGTCGCCCCACGCCTGCCGCGAAGGCCTGTGCCGCAGTTGCGAGCTGCCGCTGTTGGGCGGCGAGGCCGACCACCGTGACCATGTCTTGAGCGACCAAGAGCGCAGCCACCAGAGAACCATCTTGCCTTGTGTTTCAAGGGCGCTGTCCGACGAACTGGTGCTCGACCTCTGATCTTTTCCTGATTTCAACGACCCCTCAAAACACCGGAGACATTCCATGGTTCGATCTTTCATCTCGCTCGTTGCCGCTGTGGCTTTCGTTTGTACTGGAGCTGTTGCGCAAGATGCCTACCCCAACAAACCCATTCGAATGGTTGTGCCCTATGCGGCCGGTGGAGCCACCGATTTTGTGGCCCGCACGGTGGGGGAACGCCTGTCCAAGGCGCTGGGCCAAGCCGTTGTGATCGACAACAAATCCGGGGCTGCCGGCGCCATCGGTGCGTCGGAGGTGGCGCGCGCGCGCCCCGATGGCCACACCTTGCTGATGACCATCACAGACTCGCAGATCAACAACACCGCCTTGTACAAGGTGCTGGCCTACGACCCGCAGAAGGATTTCATCGGCATCACGCAGGTGGTGCGCAGTCCGGCCTTGATTTCCACGCACGCGGGCACCGGCATACGCAGCATGAATGAGTTGAGGGCCCGGGCCACCCGCGATGGCGCCAAGCTGAGTTATGCCTCCTGGGGCATCGGGGGACTGGGACACATCGCCGGTGAAAGCCTGAACCGCAGTTTGAAGGCCGGCATGGTCCACGTGCCCCAGCGCGGCGAAGCGCCGGTCATCACCGACCTGCTCTCGGGCACCGTGGACACGGGCCTGTCATCGGTGGCCAGCGCGATGCAGCATGTGCCCGGTGGCAGGCTCATCCCATTGGCCGTGCTCGGGCGACAACGATCGACTTCCTTGCCACAGGTGCCCACCATGCGCGAGCTGGGGTTCACCGATCCCATCTACGACAGCAACGTGTGGATCGGCTTGCTGGCGCCAGCGAAAACGCCGCCACACATCGTGGACCGCCTGGCCAGCGAGGTGAGGGCGGTGGTCGCGTCTCAGGACATCGGCCAGCTGTTCACCGGCCGAGGCTTTGAGATCATGAACTCCACGCCAGAGCAGTTCGCGGCGGACTACAAGGCCGAGTTCGACACCGTCACCAAGCGCATCCGCGAGCTGGGCATTGAAGCCCCGCAGTGAGGGGCCTGGCTGTTCAAGTCTCGACGAAGCAACCCAGCCGGGCCAGCGTGGCATCGACCCAGCTGCGGTCGTAGCTGCCGTCGGCGATACCGGCCACCATGTGGGCTTCGACCGCCTGCTTCTGGTGGGCGGCGTGCAGCAGGGCCTTGGCGTCGTCGAAGGGCACACACAGCAGACCGTCGCCATCGCCTATGACCAGGTCGCCGGGGGCGATCACCATGCCGTCGATGGCGATGGGCACGTTGATCTCGCCGGGGCCGTCCTTGTAGGGGCCGCGGTGGGTGATGCCGGCCGCGAAGACGGGAAAATCCAGGCGCCGGAGTTCGTCGGCATCGCGGATGGCGCCATTGATCACGATGCCGCCCAGCTTTTTGAGCGCCGCGTCGCCGACCATGATCTCGCCGATCAGCGCGTTGGTCAGATCGCCGCCCGCGTCGACCACGATCACGTCGCCGGGCTGGGCCAGCATCAGGGCCTTGTGGACCATCAGGTTGTCGCCGGGGCGGGTCTTGACGGTCAGCGCCGGGCCGGCCATGCGGCCACCGGCGTGCATGGGGCGCAGGCGGGCGCCACCGGCCGTCATGCGGGCCATGCAGTCGCTCACGTTGGCCACCGGCACCGTCAGAAACTGGCGGGCGAGTGCGAGGTCGACCGCGCGCTGGCGCTTGAGAATGCGAAGTCCGTGGTTCATGGTGTTCAGTCGAGGGTGATGTTGGATTTCTGGATCAGCGGGGCCAGGCGCGCGCGGTCGGCGGCATAGGCCTCCTTCATCTGTTTGGCGCTGCCGCCGACGATCTCGCCGCCGGTGTCCAGGATCTTCTGGCGCACGTCCGGCTGGGCGATCAGCTCGTTGATCACGCTGTTCCACTTGTCCACCACGGGCGCGGGCGTGCCGGCCGGTGCCATCAGACCCCAGACGCTGGCCAGTTCGACGCCACGGATGCCGGCCTCGGTGAAGGTGGGGGTGTTCTTCAGCACGCTGGAACGCTGGCCCGAGGTCACGCCCAGGGCGCGCACCTTGCCGCCATCGATGTGGCTTTGCATGGTGGGCACGGAGCCCATGTAGAGGTCGACCTGGCCGCCGATCAGGTCGGGCAGGGCCTGCGCCACGCCCTTGTAGGGCACGTGGGTGAATTCGATGCCCGAGGCGCCTTCCCAGAGCTGCAGGATCATGTGGGCCACGGTGCCGGTGCCTGGCGTGGCAAAGGTCACGCGTCCGGGCTTGGCCTTGGCGGCGGCCACCACGTCGGCGAGGGTCTTGTAGGGTGAGTCGGCCTTCACCGTCAGCACGGCCGCGCCCTTGGCCACCATGCCCAGGGGCTCGAAATCCTTGACCGCGTCGTAGCTGAGCTTTTTGTACAGCAGCGGGTTGAGGACCGCGTTGTCGGTCTGCGCCATGACCAGGGTGTAGCCGTCGGGCTTGGACTTGGAGACGGTTTCGAGCGCCAGGTTGCCACCGGCCCCAGGTTTGTTCTCCACCACGATGGTCCAGCCGTATTTGGTGTTGGCGGCGTTGGCGATCAGGCGGGTCAGGCTGTCGGTGCCGCCGCCGGCGGGAAAGGGCACGACGATGCGGATGGGGCGCTCGGGATAGGTCTGGGCGGTTGCCGGAACGGTGGCGGCGATGGCGCTGACGGCAGCCGCGACGAGGCAGGTGCGGATGAGTTGCATGGTCTTGTCTCCTGGTGATCGGTGGGGGTGTGGGGTGAGGTCAGCGGGCCGATTCGTTCAGCCACTCCAGGGCGTCTTCAATGCCCTGGCCCTTGTAGGGCGTGCGCGTCTGGTGGGTCGCCGTGCGTTGAAACAGCGCCTCGACCGCGGGCAGCACCAGGGGGCTCAGGCCCACCTGCCGCATCTGGCGCTGCGCTTCGGCCACTTCCTTCTGCCGCCGTGCCGAGTGCTCGATGTGGGTCTGGACCATGGACTCCATCAAGGTCTGCAGGTGCCCTTGGTCGATGTCGGACAGGATGTCGTGCAACTGCTGCCGCAGGCCCTGGCGCTGTGCCGTCAGCAGGCATTCGACCGACAGCGCTTCCAGTCCTTTGGTGAAGATGCTGCGCAGCAGCTTGAGCGAGGCAGCGTCCCCGGCCTGTGTGCCCACCACCTGAATGGGGGCGCCCAGCGCGCGGAACAGTTCGGCCACTTGCGGAGCGTGTTCGCCGGCACACAGCAGGGGTGTCTTGGTGCCGTGCAGATTCACCGCGCCGGTGATCGCCACATCGACAAAATGCGGGCCGGCCTGCGTGGCTATGACCTGCGCACGCCGCATGTCCTCGGGGTCGGCGGTGGTCATGTCGATGTAGAGAGCGCCCGGGCGCAGGTGGGGCAAGGCGGCGCTGGCGACATCCAGCGCGGCGGTGCCGAACACGGCGCTGATCACCATGTCGGCTTCGCTCAACCAACGCCCTGCGCGGGCGTGCAAGGAGGTGCCGTGGCTGTGCGCAAAGCGGGTCAAGGCCTCGGTGGCTTGGGCGTCCCAGATACCGCAGAGCGCCATGCCCTGGGCGGCGAAGGCGCCGCCGTAGCACCGGCCCACCATGCCACCACCGATGAGTGCGAGTTTCATTGCTGTGCTTCCTGTGTTGGTGTCGAAGTGTACAAATAAAAAACAAAGAAAGTACAAAAATAAAACAAAACTGCGGGTAAACCCCTAAAATTCACTAATTAATAAACATAAAAAGTACATTCAAACAATCGTTCACTGAGCCATGCAGGCCCCTGGCCTAGAATGGCGCATCCAAACGACAGGCGAGCAGGTGGCAATGAAGGGATCAGACAAGGCCTACGAAATCATCCGTGAGCGCTTGGTGGGCGGGCACTACAAGCCCGGCACCCAGCTGAAGGAAGAGCCGCTGGCGCGCGAACTGAACCTCAGCCGCACCCCGGTGCGCGCGGCCTTGAAGCGGTTGGTGGACGACGGCCTGGCCACGGCCGACGCGGGCCAGGGCGTGCACGCTTCGCAATGGACCGAGGCCGACATCGACGAGACCTTTCAGTTGCGGCTGCTGCTGGAGCCCTTTGCCGCCAGTCTGGCGGCGGTGCGCGGCGGCGACGAGCTGACCCAGAGCCTGCGCGAGAGCAACACGCGCATGGCACAAGCCATCGCGGCCGGCGACATCGCTGGCATACAGGCCGCCAACAGCGATTTCCACCGGGCCCTGGTCGGCGCCTGCGGCGCGCCCCGGCTGCGCGGCATGCTGGAGACCATGATCGACATGCCCATCATCGTGCGCTCCTTCTACATCGCCACCCCGGACGAGCACCGCCAAAGCCTGCACCACCACGAGGACCTGACCCAGGCGGTGGCAGCGCGCGATGGCGAACTGGCCCGCCAGGTGATGCAGCTGCACCTGCGCATGGCCAACATGCGCTTCATGACACACCGCACCGAATACCGCGCGGCGGCGGCGGCGGCGAACGCGGGCGCCTGAGGGCGGCGGCCGGCTCAGTCCCTGGCGGCCCAGCCGCGCAACACGGCGGCCACCGCCGGCACGATGCTGACCGCATTGCTGGCGTGGGCGATGCAGTCGCTGCTCCAGACGTGCCGCGCACCCGAGGACCGCACACGCTCGATGGCGTCGCCCGCGAACAGGGCGTGGGTCACCGCCACGTCCACCGAGGTGGCGCCGGCGGCGAGCAGCAGGCGCGTGGCGGCCACCAGCGTCTGGCCGGAGCTGGCCACGTCGTCCAACAGCACCACGGCGCGGCCGGCCACCGGCACGTCGGGCAGGGCGATCTCGACGTGGCGGTCGCCATGGCGCTGCTTGACGCACACGGCGTGGTCCCAGCCTCGGGCCTGGGCGGCGCTGGCCACCCACTGCAGCGATTCCTCGTCCGGCCCCAGCAGCAGCGGCGCCGTGTGGTGCTGCGCGATCAGGGCGGCCAACAGCGGCGCGCCGCTGAGCACCACGGCCAGCGCCGGATCGCGCAGCGGCACGGCTTCCAGCAGCGTTGCCACGCGGTGAAGGTGTGGGTCCACCGTCAGCACGGCATCGAACAGCTCGGCCAGGAAACCACCCACGACGCGCTGGCTCACGACTTCGCCGGGCTGGAAGGCGATGTCCTGGCGCATGTAGGCCAGGTAGGGCGCCACCAGACCGAGCCAGGACGCGCCCGCGGCCCGCGCGCTGCGTGCGATCAGCAGCAGCTCGACCAGCTTTTCATTGGGGTGGTCCAGGGTGCGCCACAGCACCACGTGTGGGGGCAAGGCAGGCGGCAGGCGCAGGCGCAGTTCGCCATCGGGGAAGCGGTGGCGCTCCACCACTTGCAGTGGCAGGCCGGCGGCGGTCGCCGCGCGCCCGGCAATGCCGGCTTCGTCTTCCAGGCACAGGAGGCAGGCGTTCGCGGACATGGGTTTCAGAACTCGACAAAAACGTGAGGCAGCTGCTCGGGGGTGCCCAGGCTGTAGGCGGTGGAACGCAAGGTGGCCTGGCGCGCGAACGCCAGGTCGGCCGTGTGGTCGGCGTAGACGCGGTACAGCGGTTCGCCGGCCGCGACCGTGTCGCCCAGTTTGTGAAACAGGTCCACGCCGGCGCCCTGCACCTTGGGCGCGCCGGCCAGCCGGGCGATGCGCGCGATCTGCAGGTTGTCGATGCCGGTGACCACGCCATGGGCCGGCGCCAGCACCTCAAAGTGCAGTTGGCCGAGCGGCGGGTGGTGGTGGTCGAAATGGCGCGAGCCTTGTGCTTCGATCATCGCGTTCATCTGCGCCAGCGCCCGTCCTGAATCGAGGATGTCGCGGGCGATGGCGAAGCCGTCGCCACCGCGCACGTCGGGGTTGTTCTCGATCAGGCGGCCGGCCAGGCGCAGGGACTTCTGCCGCAGGTCCATGGGCGCCAGCGGATCGTTCTCCAGCACCCGCATCACGTCGCGCGCTTCCAGCACCGGACCGACGCCCTGGCCGATGGGCTGGCGGCCGTCTGTGATGACAACGTCCAGCGTCAGGTGCAGGCGCTGCGCCACGTACTCGAACAGGCGGCGCAGGCGTTGCGCCTCGGGCATGGAGCGCACCTTGGCCGTCGGGCCGATGGGGATGTCCAGCACCAGGTGGGTGGCGCCAGCCGCGATTTTCTTGGACAGGATGGAGGCCACCATCTGGCCCGGTGAATCGATGGACAGCGGCCGCTCGACCGAGATCAGCACGTCGTCGGCGGGCGACAGGTCGGCCGTGCCGCCCCAGGCCAGGCAGGCCTTGTGGCGGCGCACGATGGCGGTGAGTTCTTCGACCGGCAGTTCGACCCGGGCCATCACCTCCATGGTGTCGGCCGTGCCGGCGGGCGACGTGATGGCGCGCGACGAGGTCTTGGGAAACACCAGGCCCGCGGCGGCCACGATGGGCACCACCAGCATGGAGGTGCGGTTGCCCGGCAGGCCGCCGATGCAGTGCTTGTCCACCACCAGCGGCGCCTGCCAGTCGAGTCGGCGGCCGGCGGCCACCATGGCCTCGGTCAGGAAATAGACCTCCTCGCGGTCGAGTTCGGCGCGGTTGCAGGCCACCACGAAGGCGGTCAGCTCGATCTTGGAGTAGCGGTGGTCGGCGATGTCGCGCACGATGGCGGTGAAGTCGGCCTGGGTCAGGCGCTCACCCTCGATCTTGCGGAACAGCGCCGGGATGGACTCGGGTGGCTCGGCCTGCGAGACCGTGACCGGGTGGCCTTTCGCCAGGCCCAGGCGGTCGAAGGCATCCTGCGACAGGCCCAGTTCGTCGCACTGGACGATACGCGGGTCGCTGCTGACGTGGAGCACCGCCAGGATGCGTTTGCCGTTGGCCCGCACCTCGATCTTGGACAGCGCCTGGAAGCCTTCGGCACGGTAGAGGGCGCAATCGCGGTGCAGGTAGGCCACGTTCTCGTGGTGGGTGTCGATGGCGACGCGGCGCAGTGCCAGCGTGGCGGCGCCGTCGGTGGCGGGGGGGGCGTGGTGCATGGCGCGCTTCTTGTAGGGGCTGTCTCGGATGCCATCCTAGCGCAGCCGCACACCTTGCGGCTTGTATTCACGCTCCGTCAAGCCGCCATGCCGGCGGCCACATGTCACGCATCACTCGACAGTGATGTTCTTGGCCTTGATCAGTTGGGCCCACTGTGTCATCTGGGTCTGAACAAACGCATGCGCAGCCCCCGGGCCGCCGGACTGAACCACCCCGCCGAGTTGGGCAATGCGTGCCTTCACCTCGGGCGCATCGAGGGCTTTCTGCATGGCGTCGGACAACTTGGCGATGACGGCAGCGGGCGTGCCTGCAGGCGCGAACAAGGCATTCCACTCGTGGATCTCGGCGCCTGGCACTCCGGCCTCGGCGAGTGTGGGCACGTCCGGCAGCGCCGACGCCCGTTTGTTGGAAGTGACTGCCAGGGCGCGCAACTTGCCGGATTGCACATGCTGCAAGGTGGAGGCCAGGTTGCCGAAGAACAGCGGCACCTGACCACCGATGACGTCGTTGAGTGCGGGACCACCGCCTTTGTAGGGCACATGCACCATGTCGACCGCTGCCGCCGATTCGAACAGGGCGCCGGCCAGATGCTGCGCAGAACCATTGCCCGACGAAGCGTAGGAGACTGCGTCTTTTTTGGTCTTTGCAAGCGCCGTCAGCTCAGCGATGTTTTTGGCAGGGAACTGTGCGTTGACCAGCACCACATTCGGGAAGAGCGCGACGACACCGATGGTCTGGAAGGCTTTGCTGGTGTCGTAGGGCAGTTTGGGGTAGAGCGATGGGTTGACCGCAAACGACGATGCATCGAACAGCAGTGTGTGCCCGTCAGACGGGGACCGGGCCACCGCGCCCGCACCGATTTGTCCACCCGCCCCGGGACGGTTTTCCACCACCACGCTCTGGCCCAGGGCCTCACCCAACTTGGGTGCCAACAGGCGGGCCATGGCATCGGCACCGCCGCCAGGCGGATAGGTCACCACCAGCGTGATGGGTTTGCTGGGCCAGGCGCCTTGTGCCCAGCCGGGTGTGTTGAGGCAACACAGACCCAGCGCCACCAGGGGAAGCAGGTGGCGGCGTGTGGGCAGATGGGATGCGGATGTTTTCATGGATGTCTCCGGGGTGTTGAAACTGGCGGTATGGAATTACCGAACCTGCGCGGTGTACTGAAAGGCAAAGGCGTCACCCAGTGTGGTGCGCAACTCGACGCACTGGTTGCTCATGTCGAAGGCTTTGCGCTGCACCCGAACGCAGGGGTGTGCGGTGTCCAGCTCAAGCCGCCTGGCGTCGGCGCTGTTGAGCAGTTCAAAACTCAGCTCATCCTGCGCGCGCAAGATCACCACGCCACAGACCCGCTGGTACATCGGGTAGAGCAGGTCGTCCCAGTCCTTGGGGTTGGATTCGGCCAGGGCGTCAAAGCGTGGCAGGCCCAGCACCAGGTGCTCCAGCAGACAAGGCCGGCCGTGCAGTGAGCGCATGCGCTCCACCTGCAGCACGCTGCCACCTTCAGGCAGGCCCAGCGCGTCGGCCTCGTCGGCATCGGCCAGCCGCCGTTTGACGCGCAAGATGCGCGATTGCGGCACGGACTGGTCTTCACTGCCGTGGCGAAACCGGAAGAATCTCATCATCGACGCCCCACCCAGGCCGGCCCTGACATAGGTGCCCTTGCCGTGTCGCCGTTCGAGCAGGCCTTCTGCCACCAGCAGGGCCAGTGCCTGGCGGATCGTCCCCAGCGCCACCCCATGGGTCTTGGCCAGCAGGGCCTCAGGTGGGATCGGCTCGCCGGCTGGCCACTCACCCTGGACGATGCGCGACCGCATGCCGGCCGCCAGCCAGCCATAGCGGCTCTGGCCTGGTTCGGGTTCACCTTCTGGCGTCACCGGCGAGCTGGTTGGTGTGATTTTCATTGATTTAGTCCTCTAGATGACTAGAATATACGGCATGAACAGCAACATGTCAAAACCAGCGGTCGATGCCCACTTTCACGTGTTCAACGCAGGCGATGGCCTGCCCGGTGCGCGCTACAAGCCGGCCTACCGTGCCTCGCTCAGCGACTGGCAAGGGCTTGCCCTGGCCGCTGGCGTGGGGCGTGGTGTGCTGGTGCAAACCAGCTTCATGGGCACGGACAACAGCCGCCTCTTGCACGAACTGGCGGCCGAGCCTGAACGCCTGCGGGGGGTGGTGGTGGTGGCGCCGGATGTCGAGCCAGCGCTGCTGCGGCAATGGCATGTGGGCGGCGTGCGGGGTATCCGCATCAACCTGGCGGGCGTTTCACACCAGATCCCGCAATGGCGCGAGGCCGACCGCTTGTGGTCGGTGATGGCCGAGTTGGGCTGGCATCTGGAGTTGCACACCGATGTGGGGGCCTTGTCGGATGTGCTGAGCCAGCTGCCCGGTGATCTGCCGCTGGTGATCGACCACATGGGCAAGCCCGATCGCGCGGCCGCCAACGACCCCACATTCCAATGCGTGCTGCAACGCCTTCGCCGGTCCTCGGTCCATGTCAAACTCAGCGGGCCCTACCGGCTGGGTGGGCGCCCCGCCCGCGATGTGGCCCGGCTGTGGCTGTCCCTGCTCGGTGAGGACCGTCTGGTGTGGGGCAGCGACTGGCCGTGGACCAACCACGAGACCGAGGTCAACTATGCGGGCCTGCTGAACGCGCTGCGCCAATGGGTCGGCGATGCCGTGGCCGAGAAGGTGCTGCGGGACAACCCCCTGGCGCTGTACTGGGGGCTGTGAGCCGCCGCCGATAAGGGCGCTGCCCCGGCTTCAGCGCGCAGTTTGCATTTTTTCAGCCGCGGCCCAGCCGGTTGGCCATGCTCCAGCGGTGCACCTCGGACGGGCCGTCGTAGACGCGGAAGGCGCGGATGTCCTTGAAGATGCGGGCGACGATGGTCTCGTCCGATACGCCACTGGCGCCCAGCACCTGCACCGAGCGGTCGACCACGCGCCACTGGGCCTCGGAGCACAGCACCTTGGCCATGCTCGACTCGTGGCGGCCCTTGTGTCCCTGGTCCAGCACCCAGGCGCAGTGCCAGATGGCCAGGCGGGCGCTGTGCAGGTCCATGTCGTTGTCGGCCAGCATGAAGCCCACGCCCTCGTGTTCGATCAGGGGTTTGCCGAAGGCCTGGCGCTGGCGCGCGTAGGCGGTGGCCACCTCGTGGGCGCGCCGCGCCTGGCCCTGCCAGCGCATGCAGTGGGTCAGGCGGGCCGGCGCCAGCCGCACCTGGGCGTAGCGGAAGCCCTCGCCGATCCGGCCCAGCACGTCGCTGGCAGGCACGCGCAGGTTCGTGAAGCGCACCACGCCGTGGCCGCCGGTGAAGCAGCTGTCCAGGGCGTCGATCTGGCGTTCGATGACGATGCCGTCGCGGTCCATGTCGCTCAGGAACATGGTGGCGCTGCCGTCTTCCATGCGCGCCATGATGATGGCGAAGCTGGCCCCGGTGGCGCCGGTGATGAACCACTTGAGGCCGTTGATGAGGTAGTGGTCGCCGCCGCTGTCGTGGACGCGTGTGGCGGTGGTCTGCAGCATGGACGGGTCGGAGCCGGAGCCGGGCGCCGGCTCGGTCATGCAGAAACACGAGCGGATGTGGCCTTGCACCAGCGGCCGCAGCCAGCGTTCTTTCTGTTCGTGGGTGGCGACCACCTCCATCAGGTGGATGTTGCCTTCGTCGGGGGCGTGGATGTTGAGCGCCACCGGACCCAGCGGCGAGTAGCCGGCTTCCTCGAAAACGATGGCCTTGTCGATGTGGGACAGGCCCAGGCCGCCGAGTTCGGTGCTGGCGTGGGGCGTGAGCAGGCCGGCGCGCCGGGCGCGCTCGACCAGATCGCGGCGCAGCGCCTCGTGGGGGCCATGGCTGTCCTGGCGCGGATCCTTTTCCATCGGGATGATCTCGTCGGCGATGAAGCGGCGCGTGCGCGCCTGCAGGTCGATCTGGGCGGGGCTGAGGCTGAAGTCCATGGTGGGTGGGCGGCGCGGTGGGGTGGAAAAGGCCGGCAGTATCGCGGGGCTCTGTGCCCAGCCACTGTCACCCGCGGCTCATGCTTTTATGATCAGGGTTTCTACCAGTACACGCGGCCCGCCGCGCCCTGCCCGTGGGACATCCCCTCCAGACACTGACCGGCATCCTTCTCGCCCTGTGCGCCGTGGCCGGGTTCGCCACCCTGGACACCACCACCAAATGGGTGACCGCCAGCGTACCTTTGCTCATGGTGTTGTGGTTCCGCTACCTGTTCCAGGCCGTGGCAGTCAGTGCCACCGAGTGGCCACGCCGTGGCCGGGCACTGCTGCGCACCGAGCACCCGTGGCTGCACCTGGGGCGGGGCGTGGCCTTGTTGTCGAGCAGTTTCTTTGCCTTCATGTGCCTGCGTGTGATGCCGGTGGGCGAGTTCACCGCCGTGGTCATGATCACGCCCCTGCTGGTCACGCTGCTGTCGGCGCGCATGCTCGGTGAGCGGGTCACGCTGTTGCGCTGGCTGCTGGTGCTGGGCGGGTTTGCCGGCACCCTGGTCATCACCCGCCCGGGCGGCGACGAGCTGGGCTGGAACGGCCTGCTGGCGGTGGGACTGGTGGCGTCCACCACCGGTTTCCAGTTGCTGACCAGCCGCATGTCGCGCACCGAAGACCCCATGACCATGCAGTTCTACAGCGGCTGGATCGGCGCGCTGATCGCCACCCTGCCGCTGCCCTGGGTCTGGGCCGACATCGATTCCCTGTCCCACTGGGCGGGCCTGGTCGCCATCGGTGTGTTCGGCACCCTTTCGCACTACCTGCTGATCCTGGCCTACCAGCGGGCACCGGCGTCCACGCTGATGCCCTACCTGTACGCCCAGATCGCCTTTGCCATGGTGGGCGGCTGGCTGGTGTTCAGCCACGTGCCCGACGCGCTGTCGCTGCTGGGCATGGCCATGATCGCCGGCTGTGGCGCGCTGGGCGCGTGGCTGACGGTGCGCGAACGCCGGGCGGCGTTGCTGGCTTGAAAGACTGGCCCGGCTTGACGGTGCTTAGCCCGTGATGCCCATCGCCTGCCGGTAGATGGCGCGACCCTGCTGGTAGCAGCCGCAGCTGGCCCTGAGCAGGGCGGGTCGGTCGGTGATATAGATGTGCCCGCGGTTGTAGTGGATCAGCCCCAGCCGTTGCAGTTGGCCGGCCGCTTCGGTGACGCCGGCACGCCGCACGCCCAGCATGTCGGCCAGGTGGTCGTGGGTCAGCCAGAGATCGCGCGAGCGCATGCGGTCCTGGCTCATGAGCAGGTAACGCGTGAGCCGCTGGAGCACGGGATGAAAGTGGTTGCAAGCGGCCTGCAGGCCCAGCTGGCGCAGCTCCACGTACAGAAAATGGCTGACGAGCCGGACCAACTGCGGATGGTCCCTGCCATGCCGTGCCAGTCGGTCTGCCTCGATTTTCCACGCCAGGCCCGCGGCACTCACCACCGCCCCAAAGGCCGAGGCAAAGATGCCCAAGGCGCAGGCACCTCCGTACACGCCCTCGTACCCGGTCAGGCCCAGGTTGAGTTGTTTGCCGTCCTGTGCGGGCGCCAGCAACGAGATCATGCAGCTGGTGGGAAAGTAGGCATGGGTGGGCGCCACGCCTCCCTCGCCCAGCGCGGTGGACGGGCTCAGCTCGACCAGCTCGGCCTGCGCCAGAAGGCGCTGCCGGCCGTGTGGCTCCAGCCGTTTCAGAAGTCGGTTGCCCAGGGCGTGGTTGATACAGGCTTTCTCAACCGGCGCGGTGGCGCATGTCCGATGGGATCCTCGGAGGGCCTGGGTTGACGCCTGCGGGCCACACCCCTGCGCGGCCTGGCGCGGTGGTGCCCACAACGGACGGTTGGTGTTGCATCGGCATTTCCTGAAACCTGCCCGGGGGCGGGAAAACGCCCGGCAAGGGGCGATCTGTTCAGGCGGAGTCTGCGGATGAAAGGGGGCTTGTGCGGTCAGCGTACGCTGCCGTACGGATGTGGCCGCGCAGACCCGCGTGGCGTGGGCGCGGCGCACTGTCTGCGGCGACCGCCTGGCTCCGCGCTTGAAGGCGAAGCCGTGTCAGTCCCTGGCCTGGGCCGGGGGCTGGTCGCCGCCGTGCAGCGCGATGATCTGCTGCAGCGCCGCTTTCAGCTCGGCCGAGCGCTTCTGGCCAAAGGGCAACAGCACCCGCTGCTCGTTCTGGCGGGCCAGGTCGATGAGTTCGGCCACCACCTCGCGCCCGGCGGGCGTGATCTCCACCATCGTGATGCGCCGGTCGCCCTGGCCGGCCAGGCGGCGCACATCGCCCCGCGCTTCCAGTTTGTCGATCACCCGTGTCACCGTCGGCTGGGTGGTCACCGACAGCCGGGCGATCTGGCCGATGGACAAGGCCACGGCATTGGACAGCGAGGCCAGCACCCGCCACTCGGTCACGGTGAACCCCTTGCTCAGCACCACCCGGTGGAATTCGTGCGAGATCAATTCGCTTGCCTGCGCCAGCAGGGCGGGCAGGTAGTCGCTGGCAAACAGCGGGCGGGATTCGGCGGGCGCTTGGGCGGCTGACTTCATGGGCCGATTGTCGCCCGCCGGTCGGCACGGTCCGTGGGCTACGTACAAACCCTCATGTTCAAATCGATTCCAAACGAATTTAATCACTCCTAAATATATCCATATGGATGTAATTAAGGCCCTCGCCGGCACGGAGTGAAGCAGCATGGCAGGGCGTTGTTTGTGGTTTGGAGAATGCAGATGAGCAGCAAGCTTGAGGTCCAGGTGGTCGCGTCGCGGATGCTCAATCCGCTGATTTGTGCCCTCACGTTGCGCGCCACCGATGGCGCGGCCCTGCCGGGTTTCAGCGCTGGCGCCCATGTGCGGGTGTCGGTGACCCTGCCCGACGGCACGACCGACTGGCGCCACTATTCGTTGATCGACCTCGGTACCGGGGCCGGGGCGACCGAAGCCCCCGCCCGCTACACCATCGCCGTGCGGCGCGAGGACGAAGGGCGTGGCGGTTCGCGTTACATGCACACGCTGCGGGAAGGCGACACCCTGAGCATCGAGCCGCCCAGGAACGACTTTCCCCTGGCCGGCGTCCCGGCCGGCCGCGCCGTGCTGGTGGCCGGCGGCATCGGCGTCACGCCCCTGACCGGCATGGCCGCGGCCTGTCGGGCGCAGGGCCGGCCGGTGCGCCTGGTCTACGCCGGGCGCAGCCGCGAACTGATGGCATTCCTGCCCGAACTGCAGGCCTTGTTGGGCGACGACCTGGTGGTGCATGCCGACGCGGAGCAGGGCGCGCCGCTCGACGCCGGGGCCTTGCTGGACGCCTGTGGCGCCGACGACACCCTGCACGTGTGTGGCCCGCGGGTCATGCTCGACGCCGTGCTGGCCGCCGCCCAGGCCCGTGGCTGGGCGCCCGAGCGGGTGCGCTTCGAGCTGTTCGCCGCGCCCGCCGCCCAGGCCGGCGACCAGCCCTTCGAGGTGGTGCTGGCCCAGAGCGGCCAGACCCTGACCGTGCCCGCCGACCAGACCCTGCTGGACTGCCTGGTCGCCCACGGCTGCGACCCGCTGTTCGACTGCCAGCGTGGCGAATGTGGCGTCTGCGCCGTGCCCGTCATCGAAGGCGAGGTCGACCACCGCGACCACGTGCTCAGCGCCAGTGAAAAAGCCGCTGGCCGGGTGATGCAGATCTGCGTCTCGCGCGCCAAGGGTGCCCGACTGGTGCTTGATCTCTGAGCCCGTCCCCGCCACCCCCGTTTCCCCTTTCCGTTTCCTTTCAACCCAGACCCAGGAGTTTTGTGATGATTTCCAAGCTGTTGATGCGTGTCTTGCTGGCTTTGAGCCCCATGGTGGCCATGGCCGCCCCCGGTGACGGCAAACCCCTGGAGTGGGTGGTGGGCTACGCCGCCGGCGGCGGCTCCGACGTGGTGGCGCGCATGCTGGCGGACGCCATGGGCAAGAGCCTGAGCCAGACCGTGCTGGTGGTCAACAAGCCCGGCGCCGGCTCCAACATCGCGGCCGACTACGTGGCCAAGGCGCGCGAGGTTGAACACACGGTGTTCACCGCCGACTCGGCCGTGCTGGCCGCCAACCCCTTCCTGTTCAGCAAGCTCAGCTACAGCGCCGAAAAGGACTTCGCTCCCGTGGGCATGATTGCCCGCTTTCCGCTGGTGCTGGTGGTCAACCCCAGCGTGCCGGTGAAGAATTTCAAGGAGTTCCTGGCCTGGGTCAAGAGCGACGCCAGGAACGCCAGCTACGGCAGCCCTGGCAACGGCAGCCCGCACCACCTGGTGAGCGAGCTGTTCCGCCTGCAGACCGGCCTGAACCTGACCCACGTCGCCTACCGTGGCGCCGCGCCGGCCATGGCCGACGTGGTCGGCGGCCAGTTGCCCTTCATGTTCGTCGACACCTCCAGCGGTGGCGCCTTCATCACCTCCGGCAAGGTGCGCCCCATCGGCGTGGCCAGCGCCCAGCGCCTGTCCACCATGCCCGAGATCCCGACCCTGATCGAACAGGGCCTGGCCGGCTTCGAGGCCTACGCCTGGCAGGCGCTGGTGGCGCCGGCCGGCGCCACGCCGGCCACCGTGGCCCTGCTCAACAAGCACCTCAACGAGGCGCTCAACTCCACCGTCGTCAAGGCCCGCATGCAGACCTTGGGCATCGAGCCGCTGCCCACCAGCTCCCTGGAGCTGGCCCGCTACGCCGCCCAGGAGCGCGACCGCTGGGGCCGTGTGATCCGCGAAGCCGGCATCAAGCTGGACTGAGGCAGGCCATGGCCAAGTACCGCAACCAGCCCGGGGCCGTGGCGGCCCTGGTGCGCGACACCGAGGTGCACAAGGACTGCTACATCGACGACGAGATCTTCGAGCTGGAGATGGCGCACCTGTTCGCCAACACCTGGGTCTACGTCGGCCACGCCAGCCAGGTGCCCAAGCCCGGCGACTTCTACGCCACCACCGTGGGCGACCAGCCGGTGGTGATGGTGCGCCACACCGACCGCAGCATCCGGGTGCTGCACAACCGCTGCGCCCACAAGGGCGTGAAGGTCGCGCCCGAGGGCTGTGGCAACACAGGCAAGTTCTTCCGCTGCCCCTACCACGCCTGGACCTACCGCACCGACGGCCAGCTGTTGTCCATCCCATTGAAGAAGGGCTACGACAACACAGGCTTCGAGGGCAGCGAGGCCGCGCAGGGCATGGCCGCCGTGGGCGCGGTGCAGGTCTACCGCGACTTCGTCTTCTGTCGCCTCAACCCCGAGGGCGTGGGTTTCGAGGACTACTTCGGCGCCTCGCTCAGCACCCTGGACAACATGGTCGACCGCTCGCCCGAGGGCCGGCTGGAGGTGGCCGGTGGCGTGATGCGCTACATGCATCAGTGCAACTGGAAGATGCTGGTCGACAACCAGACCGACACCTGCCACCCCATGGTGGCGCACGAGTCCTCGGCCGGCACCGCCGTCCAGGTCTGGAACCAGGCCCCGGCCGGCACGCCCAAGCCCATGGCGGTGGAGCTGTTCGCACCCTTCGTCAGTCCCTACGAGTTCTTCGAGAACATGGGCATACGGGTGTGGGACAACGGCCACGGCCACACCGGCGTCAGCGATTCCATCCACGCCGAGTATTCGCCCGCCCCCGGTTACTGGGAAAGCATGGTGGCGGCCTACGGCGAGGAACGTGCCCAGGCCATCGTGGGTGACGTGCGCCACAACACCGTCTACTTCCCCAACATCATGGTCAAGGGGCCGGTGCAGACGCTGCGCATCTTCAAGCCCATCTCGGCCCGCCAGACCCTGGTGGAGAGCTGGACCTTCCGCCTGGTGGGCGCGCCCGACCTGCTGCTGGAGCGCACCCTCATGTACAACCGCCTGGTCAACGCGCCGACCTCGGTGGTCGGCCACGACGACCTGGAGATGTACGAACGCGCCCAGGAGGGCCTGCACTCGCGCGGGTCGCAGTGGATCAACGTCGGCCGCCTGTACGACCCGGCCGAACGCAGCCAGGCCAACGTCGTCACCAACGGCACCAACGAATGGCAGATGCGCAGCCAGATGCGGGCCTGGGTGAAGTACATGACGGCCAGCATGAAAGAGGAGGTCACGCCATGAACGCGCCCACGAACCAGCAACTGATCGACTTCGTGGTCGCCGAGGCGGCCCTGCTCGACGAACTGCGCTTCGACGACTGGCTGCAGCTGTTCACCGACGACGGCCACTACTGGATGCCGCTGGCCCACGGCCAGACCGACGCCCGCCTGCATGCCTCGCTGATGTATGAGGACAAGCTGCTGCTGCAGGTGCGCATCGCGCGGCTGCACGGCACACGCACCTTCTCGCAGCAACCCACCAGCCGCTGCCACCACCTGCTGCAGCTGCCGGTGGTGACGGCGCGCGACGACGCGGCCGGCAGCTACACCTGTCGCACGGCCTTCCACTATGTCGAAAGCCGGCTCGACACCCAGACGCTGTACGCCGGCTGGGCCACCCACACCCTGGTGTGGCAGGACGGCGCGCTGCGCATCCGCCTCAAGCGGGTCGACCTCGTCAACTGCGACGCCGCCTTCGGCAACATCCAGCTTTTCATGTAGCGCCGCCGGCGGGCAGTTTGGCGTTTTCCGGACAGGGACGCTCGTAAAACGGATTGCCCCGCTGCGCCGCCGACCCGACACTGGGGCCGTGACGACCGTTGTATCGATTTCACCGTAGACCCGCCATGGACATGTTGACCGCCTTCGCCCAAGCCTTTCCCGCGTCTGAACGCTGCCTGCCCCGCATCCTGGCGCGGCAGGCCGCGCAACACGCGGACCGCCCGCTGTTCGTCGCCGGCGAGGTGCGCTGGAGCTATGCCCAGGCCCTGTCGCAGGCGCAGGCCTATGGCGCGGCCCTGGTCCGGGCCGGCATCCGGGCCGGCGACCGGGTGGCGCTGCTGTGCTCCAACCGCGCCGAGTTCATGCAGGTCTTCCTGGGCTGCGCGTGGATAGGCGCCGTCACCGTGCCCATCAACACCGCCTCGCGCGGCGCGCAGTTGCGCCACGTCCTGACCAACTCCGGCGCCCGCTTGCTGGTGACCGAGGCCGATGGCCTGCAGGTGGTGCAGGCGCTGGACGCACAGGACGGCGCGCCCCTGCCGCTGGAAGCCATCTGGCTGATCGACGGCACGCTGGCGGCCGGCAGCGACCGCCGCTGCAGCGCCTTTCCCGCCGACCCGGGCCAGAGCGACCTGCCCGCCGCCGCCGTGCGCCCGGCGGACACCCTGGCCATCCTCTACACCTCGGGCACCACCGGCCTGTCCAAGGGCGTGTGCTGCCCCCATGGCCAGTTCTTCTGGTGGGGCGCCCATAGCAGCACCCTGCTGGGCCTGGTCGAAGGCGACGTGCTGCTGACCACGCTGCCGCTGTTCCACACCAACGCCATGAACGCGTTTTTCCAGGCCCTGATGATGGGCGCCACGCTGGTGGTGGAAAAGCGTTTCTCGGCGTCGGCCTTCTGGGCCGCGCTGGTGCGCCACCAGGCCACCGTCACCTACGTGCTGGGCGCCATGGTGCCCATCCTGCTGTCCAAGGACGCCACCGCAGACGACAAGGCGCACCGTGTGCGCATCGCCCTGGCGCCGGGCGTGCCGCCGCAGTTCCATGCCGACTTCACCGAGCGCTTCGGCATGGCCCTGCTCGACGGCTACGGCTCCACCGAAAGCAACTTCGTCATCGGCGCCGAGATCGCCGACCAGCGCCCCGGCACCATGGGCCGGGTGCGTCCCGGCTTCGAGGCCCGGGTGGTGGACGAGGACGACAACGAACTGCCCGCCGGCACGCCGGGCGAGCTGCTGCTGCGCGCCAGCGAGCCCTTTGCCTTCGCCACCGGCTACTTCGGCATGCCCGACAAGACCGTCGAGGCGTGGCGCAACCTGTGGTTCCACACCGGCGACCGCGTGGTCCGCGACGCCGACGGCTACTTCACTTTCATGGACCGCCTCAAGGACGCGATCCGACGCCGGGGCGAGAACATCTCGTCCTACGAGGTCGAGCAGGTGCTGCTGAGCCACCCGGCGGTGGAGGTGGCGGCGGTGTTCCCGGTCAAGAGCGAGATGGCCGAGGACGAGGTCATGACCGCCATCGTGCTGCGCGAAGGCGCCTCGCTCGACGAGGTCGAGCTGATGCGCTTCTGCGAGCCGCGCCTGTCTTATTTCGCGGTGCCGCGTTACGTGGAATTCCTGGCCCAGCTGCCGGCCACCGAAAACGGCAAGATCCAGAAATTCAAGCTGCGCGAACGCGGCGTGACCCCCGACACCTGGGACCGCGAGGCGGCCGGCTACAAACTCGCGCGTTGAGCGCCTGTTGACCCACCGTTGTGCCACTTTCTTGTCCCTCAGGAGTTGTCCGCATGAAACCGATCCGCACGCTGTTGACCGTGGCCTGTGCCACGTTGTTGTCCGTGGCCGCCCTGGCCCAGGACGCCTATCCCAGCAAGCCCATCCGCATCATCGTGCCCTTCCCGCCGGGCGGTGGCACCGACACCGTGGGCCGCGCCGTGGCCGCCCGCCTGAGCGAGAGCTGGAAGGTGCCGGTGACAGTGGACAACCGGCCCGGCGGCAACACCCTGATCGGTGCCGAGGCGGCGGCCAAGGCAGCGCCCGACGGTTACACCCTGTTTGTCGCCATCGACTCGACGCTGGCCATGAACCCCTCGCTCTACGCCAAGCTGCCCTACGACCCGGTGGCCAGCTTCGCGCCGGTGACCATGGCCATCAACATGCCCATGGTGCTGGCGGTCCATCCCTCGGTGAAGGCCCAGAACGTCAAGGAGCTGCTGGCCCTGGCCAAGGAGCGTGGCGGCCAACTGGCCTACGCCCATGGCGCGCTGCCCGCACAGGTGGCCGGCGAGACCTTCAAGGCCAGCACCGGCGCAGACATCCTGGCCGTGCCCTACAAGGGCGGCGCGCCCGCCATGACCGACACCATCGGCGGCACCGTGCCGGTGATCTTCGACGCCCTTGGCCCGGCCATGGCCCACATCAAGGGCAACAAGGTGCGTGCCCTGGCCGTGACCAGCGCCACGCGCAGCCCGCTGCTGCCCGAGGTGCCTACCCTGGCCGAGGCCGGCGTGCCCGGCATCGACCTCGTGACCTGGATCGGCTTCCTCACCCCGGCCGGCGTGGACAAGGCCATCGTGGCCAAGCTCAACCACGAGATCGTGCGCATCCTGCAACTGCGCGAGGTGCGCGAGCAGCTTTCGGGCATGGGCATGACGGTGGTGGCCGGCACGCCCGAGCAGTTTGCCCAGACCATCAAGGACGACACCGTGAAGTTCTCCCGCATCATCAAGAGCGCCGGCATTCGCATCGACTGATGGCCTCCCCCCGCGCCGCTTCGCGTCGCCTGTTCTGACAACCACGCATGGCTCATTTCCACACACGCAAAGGCTACGAAGGGGTGGCGGTGGCGGTTCCCGTCACCGTGCCCTACGAGCGCTATTCCACCCGCGGCGCGCACTGGTTCCTGGGGCAGGCGCTGCACGCGCTGCTCCAGCAGTCGGGGCTGGACAAGGCGCAGATCGACGGCCTGACCGTCAGCAGCTTCTCGCTGGCACCCGACACCGCGGTGGGCGTGACCCAGCACCTGGGTCTGTCGCCGCGATGGCTGGACCACATCCCCACCGGTGGCGCCTCGGGCGTGATGGCGCTGCGCCGCGCCGCCCGCGCGGTGCAGGCCGGCGACGCCGACATCGTGGCCTGCCTGGCCGGCGACACCAACCACGTCGACTCCTTTCGCCTGACCCTGGGCGCCTTCAGCGACTTCGCCCGCGACGCCACCTATCCCTACGGTGCCGGCGGCCCCAACTCGGTGTTCGCCTTCATCACCGACCACTACATGCGCCAGTACGGCGCCACCCGCGCCGACTTCGGCCGCATCGCGGTCGACCAGCGCAGCAACGCGCTGAAGAACCCCAACGCGCTGTTCAAGAAGCCGCTCACGCTGGACGAGTACCTGAACGCCAAGGCCATTTCCGACCCCATCCACCTGTTCGACTGCGTCATGCCCTGCGCCGGCGCCGAAGCCTTTCTGGTCATGAGCGAGGCCAAGGCGCGCGAGCTGGGCCTGCCCCATGCGCTGGTGCGCGGCGCCATCGAACGCCACAACGCCTTCGCCGACGATCCCATCATGGTGCGCGGCGGCTGGCGCGTCGACCGCGACGAGCTCTACGCCATGGCCGATGCCCGGCCGGCCGACATCGACCTGATCCAGACCTACGACGACTACCCGGTCATCGTCATGATGCAGTTCGAGGACCTGGGCTTTTGCGACAAGGGCGAAGGCCCGGCCTTCGTGCGCGGGCATCGCATGACCCACGACGGCGACTTCCCCAACAACACCAGCGGCGGCCAGCTCTCGGCCGGGCAGGCCGGCGCGGCCGGCGGCTTCATGGGCCTGACCGAAACCCTGCGCCAGCTCACCGGCCAGGCCGGCGAACGCGCCGTGCCCGATGCGAAACTGGGCCTGGTCGGCGGTTTTGGCATGGTGACCTACGACCGCTGCCTGTGCACGGGCGCGGTCATCCTTGGAGCGTCGGCATGAGCATCCCCATCCCGCGCCCCAAGCGCAAGAACCCCGTCCTGCGCACGCCGCAGATGAACCTGCCGCCCAGCGCGCGCGGCCGCGTGGCCCTGGGCCTGACGGCCGCCGCCGCCGAAGGCCGGCTGGAGCTGCAGGTGTGCGATTGCTGCGGCGCCGTGCAGTACCCGCCGCGCGAAGCCTGCCTGCGCTGCGTGTCGCCCGATCTGCGCTGGCAGCCCCAGAGCGGCGAAGGCACGCTGCTGGCCACCACCACGCTGGGCCACAGCAACGACCTGTATTTCCGCGAACGCCTGCCGTGGCGGCTGGGCATGGTGCGGCTGGACGCCGGCCCCAGCGTGATGGTGCACCTGCACGGCGAGGTCGGCGATGCGCCGGCCCGTGTTCGCATCGGTGCGCGGCTGGACCGCGCAGGCCAGGCGGTGTTGATCGGATTCCCCGAGAAAGAGAGCGAAACCATGAACCAGGACAAGATGCTGCGCGAAATGGGCAGCGACCCGCGCCAGCGCAAGGTGCTGGTCACCGATGGCAAGACCCCGGTGGGCCAGGCGGTGGTGCGGGCGCTGGTCAAGGCCGGTGCCGACATCGTCTGGGTCGGCCACGCCGAACCCTGGAAGAAGCTGCCCGGCCTGGCCGAGATCGCCGCGATGCCCCAGGTCACGCTGGTGCCGCTGGACCTGAGCGACGAGCGCTCGGTGACCGAACTCGCGGGCGAGATCGGCGGCAAGGTCGACATCGTCGTCAACACGGCCGAGCTGCACCGCACGTTCGGCATCGCGGCGCGCCGTGGCACCGACGTCGCCAAGGCCGAGATGGAGATCAACTACTTCGGCCTGCTGCGCCTGGCCCAGGCCTTTGGTCCGGCGCTCAAGGGCCGCGCGGCCGACGGTGTGAACCATGCGACGGCCTGGGTCAATGTGCTGTCGGTGTTCGCGCTGGCCAACTTCCCGGCCCATGGGACTTTTTCGGCGTCCAAGGCGGCGGCGCTGTCGCTGGCCCAGTGCCTGCGCGCCGAGATGCGCCCGGCCGGCATCCGCGTGCTCAACGCCTTTCCCGGTCCCATCGACGACGAATGGAACCAGAACATGCCACCGCCCAAGCTGACCCCGGCCGCGCTGGCCTCGGCCATCGTCAAGGGCCTGCAGGACGGCGTCGAGGACATCTACCCCGGCGACGTGGCGCAGGAGTGGCTGGCCCGCTGGCGCGACAACCCCAAGGTGCTGGAACGTGAACTTGCCGCAGGAGGTCTTTGAGATGAGCACAACAACACAAGCGGGCGGCGTGCTCGGTGGCCTGGTGGCGGCGCTGGCCAGTGGCGGCGTGCGCGTGGTCGACCTGACCCAGACGCTGATGCCCGAATTCCCGGCCATCGTGCTGCCGCCCGAGATGGGCCAGAGCCAGTCCTTCCGCATGGAGCAGATCTCGGCCTACGACGAGCGCGGGCCGGGTTGGTACTGGAACAATTTTTCCTGCGGTGAACACACGGGCACCCACTTCGACGCGCCCATCCACTGGATCTCGGGCCGCGACCTGCCCAACAACTCGGTCGACACGATCCCGCCACAGCACTTCGTGGCGCCGGCCTGTGTGATCGACTGCACGGCGCAGGCCGCCAGCGACCCGGACTACCTGATGACGGTGGCCGATATCGAGGCCTTCGAGGCCGCGCACGGCCGCATTCCCGCCGGCGCCTGGGTGCTGATGCGCACCGACTGGTCGCAGCGCTGGTCGCGCCACCACGACGGCGAGGCCTACCAGAACTTCGACGAAACCGGCCAGCACACGCCCGGCCCCAGCACCGAGGCCGTGCGTTTCCTGGTGGAGGAACGCGACGTGCTGGGTTTCGGTTCCGAGGCCATCGGAACCGACGCTGGCCAGGGCTACCACCTGCGCCCGCCTTACCCCTGCCATTCGCTGATGCACGGCGCCGGCAAGTACGGCCTGCAGTGCCTGACCAACCTCGACCAGCTGCCGCCCACCGGAGCGGTCATCATGAGCGCGCCGCTCAAGATCCAGAAGGGCAGTGGCAGCCCGCTGCGCGTGCTGGCCCTGGTGGGAGGCGGCGCATGAGCGCGGCCCACCCGAACCGTGTCGCCGCGGTCACCGGCGGTAGCGCCGGCATCGGCCGTGTGATCTGCGAACAGCTGCTGGCCGATGGCTACGAGGTGGTCTCGCTGTCGCGCCGCGCCACCGACATCGCCCACCCGCGCCTGCACAGCGTGGAGGTGGACCTGAGCGACCGCGCCGCCACCGGCGAGGCGGTGCGCGAGATGGTGAAACAACACGAGGTGACCACGGTGGTGCACAACGCCGGCGTGATCCGCGCCGCGCTGCTGCCCGACGTGAAGCTGGACGACCTCGATGCCCTGGTCGACCTGCACCTGGGCTGTGCCATCCAGCTGGTCCAGGCCACGCTGCCGGCCATGCGCGCGCGCCATTTCGGGCGGGTGGTGCTGCTGTCCTCGCGCGCGGCGCTGGGCCTGCAGACCCGAACCAGCTACTCGGCCACCAAGGCCGGCATGCTGGGCATGGCGCGCACCTGGGCGCTGGAGCTGGCGCCCGAGGGCATCACGGTCAACGTGGTGGCGCCGGGGCCGATACGCACCGACATGTTCTACGACGTGGTGGAGCAGGGCAGCGAGCGGGAACGTGCCCTGGCCGCGTCGGTGCCGGTCAAGCGCCTGGGCGAGTCGGCCGACGTGGCGCGTGCGGTGGGCTTCTTCGCCGATGAGCGCAACAGCTTCGTCACCGGCCAGGTCTTGTACGTCTGCGGCGGCACCAGCGTGGGCAGCCTGGCGCTCTGAGTCCGCCTTGGCCTCAGGCGGCCTGGGCGCGCTGGCGCGACGAGGTGGCCATGACGGTGGCCTCGCCGTCGATCACCACCTGATCGCGCACGCGGCAGGTGGTGGACAACACGGCCCGTGAGCGCGCCAGGTCCACCGACACCACTTCCACCGTGGCATGCACCGTGTCGCCAGGGCGCACCGGTGCGCGGAACTTGAGCTGCTGGCTCAGGTAGACGGTGCCCGGGCCGGGCAGGCGGTTGGCGATGGCGGCCGAGATCACGCTGGCGCTGAGCATGCCGTGGGCGATGCGCCCACCGAACGCGGTGGTGCGCGCGAACTCGTCGTTCAGGTGCACCGCGTTGTTGTCGCCCGAAACGCCCGCGAACAGGACGATGTCGGCCTCGGTGATGGTGCGTGAAAACGTGGCGCTCTGACCGGGACGCAGGTCCTCGATGTCGTGGCCGTTCATTTCGTTCATGGTGTCTCCCTGGTGCTTTTTGTTGTGAC
Source organism: Hydrogenophaga sp. OTU3427 (assembly GCF_038440225.1). NCBI lineage: Bacteria > Pseudomonadati > Pseudomonadota > Betaproteobacteria > Burkholderiales > Comamonadaceae > Hydrogenophaga > Hydrogenophaga sp. OTU3427. The sequence goes on from NZ_JASATI010000019.1 coordinate 72,071, forward strand.
CGGTGTACCCCGGTCTCGATCTGGCACCTCGCCAACGCGCAAGGCGCGGCGCGAGGTGTCTTCACTCAGTGTACCCGTGGGTCCGGCTGTGCCGGTCCACCGGGTGCGCCCCCTTGAGAGGGGATGCGGTCGCGCGCAGCGGGCAAGCGACGGGGGTGGGTTCAGTCCGGCACCACGGCCGTGACCTCGATCTCGACCTTGGCGCGGTCTTCCACCAGTGCGGCGACTTCCACCGCGGTCATGGCGGCGTTGAAGCTGCCGATCAGCTCCTTGAAAGCCTTGCCGATCTCGGGGTAGGCGGCCACATATTCTTTCTTGTTGGTCACGTACCAGGTCATGCGCACGATGTGCTCGGGCTTGGCGCCACCGGCGGTCAGGACGTCGACGATGTTTTGCAGCGCCTGGCGCACCTGGCCGGCCATGTCGTCGGTGTGGAATTCGCCTTGGGCGTCCCAGCCGATCATGCCGGCCACGAACACCATGCGGCCGCGGGCGGTCACACCATTGGCGTAGCCACGCGGGCGGGGCCAGCCGGGGGGAAGCAGAACTTGCATGTGGTCTCCAGTCAGGGAAGGTTCAGAAAACGGGTCTCGATGGCCTGGCGCACGTCGTCGGGCGCCGGGATGGGCTTGTGGGTGTCCAGGCTGGTGAACACCAGCACCTTGCGCGCGTTCATGCGCAGTTCGTCGCCGGCGCGGATGTCGAAATCGACGGTGAAGGAGCTGCGGCCCAGGTGTTGCACCTGCAGGCTCAGCACCACGTCATCGCCGGGCCGGCTGATGGCCTTGAAGTCGCATTCCAGCCGCACCGTGGGCGTGCCGACGCGGCGTGGCCCCAGCAGCTCGGCGTAGCTCACGCCCAGGCCGTCGGTGAACCAGTCCTCCAGGTGGCCGTTGAGCATCACCAGGTACTGCGGAAAATAGACGATGCCGGCCGGGTCGCAGTGACCGAAGCGGATGCGCAGCGGTTTTTCGAAGCGTTTCATGGTGTGTGGTCCGTGACGGCCGCCGCGCCGGGCCGCGCCAAGCAAGGCCCGTCCCCTGGGGGGGCAGCGACCCGCGCAGCGGTGGAGCGTGGGGGTTTCATGACTCATGCAGCTTGAAGCGCTGCAGCTTGCCGGTCTGGGTGCGCGGCAGCTTGTCGGTGAACTCGATGGCGCGTGGGTACTTGTAGGGCGCCACGGTCTGTTTGACGAAGTCCTGCAAGGTCTTGACCATGCCGGCGTCCTGTTCCTGGCCGGGGCGCAGCACCACATACGCCTTGACGATCTGGCCGCGCTCGGCGTCGGCCACGCCGATCACCGCACATTCGGCCACGGCCGGGTGCAGCATCAGCGCGTCTTCCACTTCGGGCGCGGCGATGTTGTAGCCGGCCGAGATGATCATGTCGTCGGTGCGGGCCTGGTAGAAGAAGTAGCCGTCGGCGTCCATCAGGTAGGCGTCGCCGGTGAGGTTCCAGCCGTCCTTCACGTAGGCCTTCTGGCGTGCGTCCGCCAGGTAGCGGCAGCCGGTCGGGCCTTTCACCGCGAGCTTGCCCACGGTGCCGGGGGGCACTTCCCGGCCTTGGTCGTCCACCACCTTGGCCTGGTAGCCGGGCACGGGTTTGCCGGTGGCGCCGGGGCGGGCGTTGTTCTCGTCGTGCGAAATGAAGATGTGCAGCAGTTCGGTCGCGCCGATGCCGTCGATCAGCTCGATGCCGGTGGCCTCTTTCCACAGCGCGCGGGTGGAGGCGGGCAGGGCCTCGCCGGCCGACACACACTTGCGCAGCGGCGTGCGGCGCAGCTCCACGCCGCGCGCGGCCAGCGTGCGGTAGGAGGTGGGCGCGGTGAACAGCACGGTGGCGTGGAATTCCTTGATGCCGTCGAGCAGTTGCGGCGGGCTGGCTTTTTCCAGCAGAACGGTGGAGGCGCCCACCGACATGGGGAACAGCACCAGGCCACCGAGGCCGAAGGTGAAGGCCAGCGGCGGGCTGCCGATGAACACGTCGTCGGCCGTGGGCTTGAGCACGTGCGGTGGCCAGCAGTGGCAGATGGCCATCACGTCGCGGTGGAAGTGCATGGTGGCCTTGGGCACGCCCGTGGTGCCGGAGGTGAAGCCCAGCAGGCAGGTGTCATCGGACGCGGTGGCCACGTTGTCGAACCAGGGCGATGCGCGCTCCATGGCCGCTTCCAGGCTGTCCGGGCCCTGGTAGTTGAAGTGGCGCAGGTGACGCAGGGTGGGCGCGTCGAGCGCGGTCAGGCGCATCTCGTCGGCCAGCGCGGCGTCGCACAGCGCGTGGCTGACCTGGCCGATGTCGACGATGGCCTTGAGCTCCTTGGCGCGCAGCAGCGGCATGGTGGCCACGGCGATGCCGCCGGCCTTCATGACCGCGAACCAGCAGGCCGCCAGCATGGGGTTGTTGGGCGCGCGCAGCAGCACGCGGTTGCCCGGCACCAGGCCCATGTCCTGCACCAGCACGTTGGCGATGCGGTTGGCCTTGTCCTGCAGATCGGCGTAGGTCCAGGTCAGGCCGGGCGCGCGGATGCAGACGCGGTCGCCGTGGCCAGCGGCCACGTGGCGGTCCAGCAGTTCGGTGGCGCAGTTGAGCTGGTCGGGGAACTGCAGCTCGGGCAGGTCGAAGACGAACTCGGGCTGCTGGTCGGCCGGTGGCAGGTTGTCGCGGGCGAAGGTGTCGACGTGGGCGGTGGTCATGGCGTGTGTCTCCCAGGGGGTCAGCGGGCGGCTTCTTTCAGGAGCTCGCGGCCGATGATGAGCTGCTGCACCTCGGTCGCGCCTTCGTAGATGCGCAGCGAGCGGATCTCGCGGTAGAGGCGCTCCACCGGCTGCTCGCTGACCACGCCCAGACCGCCGAACATCTGCACGGCGGCGTCGATCACCTGCTGCGCGTTTTCGGTGGCGGTGAGTTTGGCCATGGCCGCTTCCTTGGTCACGCTGTGGCCCTGGTCGCGTCGCCAGGCGGCGCGGTAGGTCAGCAGGGCGGCGCTGTCGATCATGGTCGCCATCTGGGCCAGCTTGGCCTGGGTGAGCTGGAAATCGGCCAGCACGCCGCCAAACATCTTGCGGGTGGTGGCGCGCAGCAGGGCTTCGTCGAGCGCGCGGCGCGCGAAGCCCAGCGAGGCGGCCGCCACCGAGGTGCGGAATACGTCCAGCGTGCGCATGGCCACCTTGAAGCCCTCGCCGGCGGCGCCCACGCGCTGCGTGGCGGGGATGCGGCAGTCGGTGAAGCGCAGGCGCGCCAGCGGGTGGGGCGCGATGACGTTGATGCGCTCGGCGATCTCGAAACCGGGCGTGCCGGCCTCGACGATGAAGGCGCTGATGCCGCGTGCGCCGGGGGCCTCGCCGGTGCGGGCGAAAACGACGTAGAAGTCGGCGATGCCGCCGTTGGAGATCCAGGTCTTTTCGCCGTTGAGCACGTAGCCGTCGCCATCGGCCAGGGCCGCGCAGGCCATGGCCGCCACGTCGGAGCCGGCGTCGGGCTCGGACAGGGCGAAGGCCGAGATGGCTTCACCGGTGGCGACCTTGCTGAGGTATTTCTGGCGCTGCTCGGGCGTGCCGTGCAGCGAGATGGCGCCCGAGCCCAGGCCTTGCATGGCAAAGGCGAAATCGGCCAGCCCGCTGTGGCGGGCCAGGGTTTCGCGGATCACGCAGATGGCGCGTGCGTCCATGGTTTGCGCGGACTCGCCCACCGCATGGCGCAGCCAGCCGGCCGCGCCCAGGGACTTGACCAAGGCCTTGCACTCGGCGTCCACGTCCGGACCGTGATCGTGCGGGATGTTCTCGCTCGCCCAGGCGTCCAGGGCACGGGCCAGGTCGGCGTGGCGTGGCTCGAAGAAGGGCCAGTCGAGGTAGTTGGTGTCGGCCATGTCAGTTGCCTTGAAACACGGGTTTCTGTTTGGCCACGAAGGCGCGGTAGGCGCGCCCGTAGTCCTCGGTCAGCATGCAGATGGCCTGGGCCTGGGCCTCGGCCTCGATGGCCTGCTCGATGGTCATGGCCCATTCCTGGTGCAGCATGGTCTTGGTGATGCCGTTGGCAAAACTCGGGCCGGCGGTGAGGTCGGCGGCCAGCTTGTGCGCCTCGGCCAGCAGGGCCTCGGGCTCGCACAGGCGGTTGAAGAAGCCCCAGCGCTCGCCTTCCTCGCCGCCCAGGCTGCGGCCGGTGTAGAGCAGCTCGCTGGCGCGGCCCTGGCCGATGATGCGCGGCAGCATGGCGCAGGCGCCCATGTCGCAGCCGGCCAGGCCAACGCGGTTGAACAGGAAGGCGGTCTTGCTGCGGGCCGTGCCCAGACGCAGGTCGGAGGCCATGGCGATGATGGCGCCGGCGCCGGCGCAGACACCGTCGATGGCGGCCACGATGGGCTGCGGGCACACGCGCATCATCTTGACCAGCTCGCCCGTCATGCGGGTGAACATCAGCAGCTCGGGGGCCTTGAGGTCGATCAGCGGGCCGATGATTTCATGCACGTCGCCGCCCGAGCAGAAATTGCCACCCGCACCGGTGACCACCACGGTCTTGACGTCGCTGGCCCACTTGAGGTTGTGGAACAGGTCACGCAGTTCGGCGTAGCTGTCGAAGGTCAGCGGGTTCTTGCGCTCGGGGCGGTTGAGGGTGATGGTGCCGACGCCGTCTTGCACGGACCACAGGAAGTGCTGGGCCTGGTAGCCGGCCAGGGGCTTGTGGTTGCCGGCGAGCAGGGAGGGATCGAGGGGCTTGTTCATCTTGTCTTCCTAGTTCGTGTTCACATGACTTCGCCACCGGCGACGGAAATTTGCTGGCCGGTCACGGCCGACGCACCATCGCCACACAGCCAGGCCACCGCATCGGCAACCTGTTCGGGCTGGACCAGCCGGCCCTGGGGGTTGGACTTGACGAATTCGGCACGGGCTTCCTCGGCGCTGCGGCCGGTCTTGGCGACCACGCGGGCTATGCTCTCGCGCACGATGTCGGTTTCGGTGTAGCCGGGGCAGACGGCGTTGACGGTGACGCCTTTTTTGGCCATCTCCAGCGCCAGCGATTTGGTCAGGCCGACCACGCCGTGTTTGGCCGCGCAGTAGGCCGACACGTAGGCGTAGCCCACCTGGCCGGCGGTGCTGGCCACGTTGACCACGCGGCCCCAGCCGCGCGCCACCATGCCGGGCAGCACGGCCTGGGTGCAGACCAGGGTGCCGGTGAGGTTGACGCTGAGCATCTGGTTCCACAGCGCCAGGTCCATCTTGAGGAAGGGCGCGGTCTGGGCCTGGCCGGCGTTGTTGACCAGCACGTCGACCGGACCAAAACGGGCCACCGCTTCGGCCACCGCCGCCGCCACCTGGTCCGGGTCGGCCACATCGGCGCGCACCGCGTGCAGGTGGGCGGGGTCGGAGTCGGCCAGGGCCTGGACGACGTCCAGCCGGCGACCCAGCACGGTCACGTTCAGGCCACGCGCCACCAGGGCGCGGGCGACAGCGGCACCGATGCCCTGGCCGCCGCCGGTCACCAGCGCATGGCGTGGCACGCTGCTCATTTGCTGCCTGCTGCCGTTGCGGCCGCCATGGCCTTCTCGCGGGCGAAGATGGATTCCATCTGGCCCTTGGCCGAGCGGTATTGCTTGGGCCAGCTCACCGGGGTGAAGCCGATCTTGGCCGCTTCGGTCAGGGTCCAGGCCGGGTTGGCCAGGTGCGGGCGGGCCACGGCGCAGAGGTCGGCGCGGCCGGCGGCCAGGATGGAGTTGGCGTGGTCGGCCTCGCTGATGGCGCCCACCGCGATGGTGGGGATGCCGGCTTCCTGGCGGATGCGGTCGGCGAACGGGGTCTGGAACATGCGGCCGTAGACCGGTTTTTCCTTCTTGCTGACCTGGCCCGACGAGCAGTCGATCATGTCGGCGCCGGCGGCCTTGAAGGCCTTGGCGATCTCGACCGCGTCGTCGGGCGTGATGCCGCCCTCGACCCAGTCGTGCGCTGAAATGCGCACCGACATCGGCTTGCCCGCCGGCCAGACTTCGCGCACGGCCTTGAACACTTCCAGCGGATAACGCAGGCGGTTGGCCAGGCTGCCGCCGTATTCGTCCGAACGGTGGTTGGTCAGCGGCGAGATGAAGCTGGAGAGCAGGTAGCCGTGGGCGCAGTGCAGCTCCAGCCAGTCGGCGCCAGCGGCGTGGGCGGCCTGGGCGGACGCCACGAACTGGGCCAGCACGGTGTCCATGTCGGCACGGGTCATGGCCTTGGAAACCTGGCTCACACCTTCGAGGTACTGCTGCTCGGAGGCCGACATGATGGGCCAGTTGCCCTCGGGCAGCGGCTGGTCGATGCCGTCCCAGGCCAGGCGGGTGGAGGCCTTGGCGCCGGCGTGGCCGATCTGGATGCCGAACTTGGCATCGGTGTTCGTGTGGATCCAGTCGGCGATGCGTTTGAAGGCGGTGGTGTGTTCGGGCTTGTACAGGCCCGGGCAGCCCGGGGTGATGCGGCCTTCGGCGCTGACGCAGCTCATCTCGGCAAACACCAGGCCGGCGCCGCCCATGGCGCGCGCGCCCAGGTGCACCAGGTGGTAGTCGCCGGCCACGCCGTCCACCGCGCTGTACTGCGCCATGGGCGAAACCACCACGCGGTTCTTGAGCGTGAGGCCACGCACGGTGTAGGGCGTGAACATGGGCGGCACCGGCACGGGGCTGTCGACACCGGCCTGTTTCGCGAACCACTGTTCGTAGCCGTCCAGCCAGCCCTTGTCGCGCAGGCGCAGGTTTTCGTGGCTGATGCGCTGGCTGCGCGTGAGCATGGAGTACATGAACTGCTCGGGCGGCAGCTGGTCGCAGTAGCGCTTGCCGCAGACCTCGAACCACTCCATGGCGTTCCAGGCGGCGTTCTGCAGACGCAGCGTCTCCACACGGCGCAGTTCCTGGTAGGTCGTCAGCACCTCGCCGATCTTGTCGGGGCTGTCGCCCAGCAGCTTGAACTGGCGGGTCAGCTCGATCGCGTCCTCGATGGCCAGCTTGGTGCCCGAGCCGATGGCGAAGTGGGCGGTGTGCACGGCGTCGCCCATCAGCACCACGTGGCTGTTGTGTTCGTTCTTGAGCCACCACTGCTCGCACACCACGCGCTGGAAGTTGAGCCAGGCCGAGCCGCGCAGGTGGCGCGCGTTGGTCATGAGCTTGGCGCCCTGAAGGTTGTCGGCGAAGATCTTTTCGCAGAAGGCGATGGACTGCTCCTGGTCGGCCTGGTCCAGGCCATGGGCCAGGAAGACCTCTTCGGGGCACTCGACGATGAAGGTGGTGGTCTGGTCGTCGAACTTGTAGATGTGGGCCTGGAACCAGCCGTGCTCGGTGCGCACGAAATCGAAGGTGAAGGCGTCGTAGAGCTTGTTCGTGCCCAGCCAGATGTAGCGGTTGGGGCGGGTGACGATGTCGGGCTTGAAGGTGTCGGCGTAGCGGGTGCGGATCTGCGAGTTGATGCCGTCGCTGGCGATGATCAGGTCCGCGTCGGCGTAGGCCAGGTCGGAATCGGCGTTGGTCTCGAACACCAGCTTCACGCCCAACTGCTCGCAGCGCGCCTGCAGGATGTTGAGCAGCTTCTTGCGGCCGATGCCGACAAAACCGTGGCCGCCCGAGCGGATGGTGCGGCCCTTGAACAGCAGCTCGATGTCGTCCCAGTGGTTGAAGGCCTGCTCGATCTCGGCGGCGGTGGCCGGGTCCCACTGACGCATGTTGTCCATGGTGGCGTCGGAGAACACCACGCCCCAGCCAAAGGTGTCGTAGGGCTTGTTGCGCTCGACCACGGTGATGTCGTGGGCGGGGTCCAGTTGCTTCATCAGCAAGCCGAAATACAGACCGGCCGGGCCGCCACCAATACACACAATCTTCATCGCAGTTCCTTCAGTTGGGTCGGATCAAGGGCGACTCAATTCAGAGCCGAATAGTTTATGTTTAAAGTATTTGACCGCAGTTTAGAAGGACTGGACCCGTTTGGCAAGCGGTCTGAAAAATCCCTGCATGGGGGTTTACCCGAAGTCGTGCGGCTCGCCTCACCGGCGCGAAGTGCCTCCAGCCGAGGACACCGCCGGGCCGGCTCCGCCGGACGGCCAGTGTCGCCCCCTGGGGGGGTGACGCCGCAGGCGGCGCAGGGGGGCGTACTCAGTTCCTGGCGTGGGAGAGTTGCAGGGTGTCCACGCCGTCGAGCTGCCGCAGGCGACGCGAGAGTTCGAACAGCGAACCCGCCTCGGGCTTGCTGGTGTTGGCCACCATGACAAACTGCCAGGTCACCTGGTGGTGGTGGCGGGCGATGTGCAGCGAGCCCTCGGCCACGCTGTAGCCCCAGTGCCGCATGTGGGCCCGCATGCCTACCTCGTCGGGTTCGACACCGCTGGCGAAACCCAGCGTCACGCCCAGCGCGCGGCGCGAGGGCAGGCGCATCTCCAGCTTGGAGCCCCACATCATCAGACCGGCGGACAGCAGCGCGAGCAGGATGGCCGCGGCGTAAAAGCCCACGCCCACCAGCACGCCGATGGCCGAGGACGCCCAGATCGAGGCGGCCGTGGTCAGGCCGCTGATGTTCATGCCTTCCTTCATGATCACGCCCGCGCCCAGGAAACCGACGCCGGTGACGATGCCCTGCACCACGCGGGTCGGGTCCACCGGCGCGGCGCCGCCTTCGATGCCACCCCACCAGAAGCCGGGGTAGCCGGCGAACACGGTGAGCGCGGCCGAGGCCATGCAGACGATGCCGTAGGTGCGCATGCCGGCGGCGCGTCCGTGGTAGGAGCGTTCGTAGCCCACCAGCAGGCCCAGCAGCAGGGCGCCCAGCAGGTTGGCGAACACCAGCAGGTTGACCTCGATGAAGGGAAGCGACCAGTAGGTGTTGACGGTGACAGGCGTGTTCATGGCGCTGTGGGGATGCTAAATCAGTGGATAATGATATTTAACGCCGAGTGTTGGCTCCGGTCCAGGCGTTTTCATTTGTCCTGTCGTTTTTCTCATCCGTTCATTCTGGAGATCTTCATGAAACACGCTTTTGTTCTGGCCGCTGCGGCCCTGGCCGCCCTGGCCACCAGTCCGGCCATGGCCAACCTGGCCCTGGCGCAGAAAAACGCCTGCATGGCCTGCCACGCGGTGGACAAGAAGCTGGTGGGCCCGGCCTACCAGGACGTGGCCAAGAAGTACGCGGGGCAGAAGGACGCGGTCGACGCCCTGGTCAAGAGCATCAAGGCCGGTGGCTCCGGCAAATGGGGCGCGGTGCCCATGCCCGCCCAGGCCGCGCTGAGCGACGCCGATGCCAAGACCCTGGCCAGCTGGATACTGGGCGGCGCCAAGTAAGGCCTGCCCGGTCGACGCGCCACGGTGCGTCAGGCGTCCCCCGTCTTCGCGGGGGGCGCTTTTTTTTGTCCCGCGGCGCCCGTCGCGCTTGGACGGTAGGGTGGCGTGATATACCTCACACCTGAGACCAATTATTTCAATGGCGCGGTGCACATGGGTCAGCCACACGACGAGCTGTTTGCTTTTGAGGACGAGCACCCTGAGGGGGGCGTTGCGGTGCCCGCGAGGGCGGCGCGCGAGTGGCTGGTGCTGGTGGTCGACGACGACGACGACGTGCACCAGGCGACCTTGTTTGCGCTGGACGGCGTCCAGGTGTTTGGCCGCTCCATCCGTTTCCTGCACGCCTACAACGGCGCGCAGGCGCGTGAGTTGCTATTGCAGACGCCGGACCTGGCGCTGGTGCTGCTCGACGTGGTGATGGAGACCGAAAGCGCGGGCCTGGAACTGGTCGACTTCATCCGCAACCAGGCGGGCCTGAAAGCCACCCGCATCGTGCTGCGCACCGGCCAGCCGGGCTACGCGCCCGAGCACGAAACCATCCTGCGCTACGACATCAACGACTACAAGACCAAGTCCGAACTCACGCGCCACAAGCTGCTGACCACGCTGACCACCGCGATCCGGTCCTACGAGCAGATCTGCGCCATCGAGGCCAACCGCCGGGGCCTGGAACTGATCGTGCGCTCCAGCGCCGATTTCATGGAGGAGACCGGCCTGCACACCTTCGCGCAAGGGGTGATCACCCAGCTCGCTGGCCTGCTGGGCACCGCGCCCGAGGGCCTGGTCTGCGCCCAGGCCGAACGCGGCGGCCTGGTCTACAAGGTGCTCGCCGCCGCCGGGCAGTTCGCCCACCTGATCGACCAGCCGCTGGACACGCTGCCGCAGGCCGAGGTGCGCCAGATGCTGTTGCAGGCGCTGCAGGGCCACGAGAATGTGTCCAGCGCCGCCGGCGTGGCGCTGTACGTGGGTTACCGCAACGGCAACGACATGGCGGTGTTCATCGACACCCAGGATGCGCCGACCGACACCGACCGCAGCCTGCTCGACGTCTTCTGCGTCAACATCGGCAACCTGCTGCGCAACCGCAACCTCATGCAGCGCCTGCACGAGTTCGCCTTCTACGACCAGCTGGTGGGCCTGCCCAACCGGGCCAGTTTCGTCGAGTCGCTGGACCGGCGCATCGCCCAGGGCGCCCTGGGCCAGGCGTTGGCCCTGGTCGACATCGACGACTTCAGCGCCACCAACGACGTCATGGGCCACCGCTTCGGTGACCTGTTGCTCAACGCGGTGGCGCGGCGCCTGCGCGACAGCCTGCCGCCGCAGACGGTGATCGCCCGCATCGGCAGCGATACCTACGGCGTGCTCGGGCCACAGGAAGACATCCACCCGGAGGCGCTGATGGCCTGCGCCCGCCTGCCGGTCCAGATCGAGGGCATCGCCCACAAGCTGTCCTTCACCTGCGGCTACGTGGCGCTGCAGGCCGACGCCAGTTCCGGCGCCGACCTGCTCAAGGACGCCAGCATCGCCCTCAAGCGAGCCAAGAAGGACCACAAGGGTCACTACGTCATTTTTTCCGCCCACCTGGGCGCGGAGGCGCGTGCCCGCGCCTACATGTTGTCCGAGCTGCGGGCGGCCTTCGATGCCGAGCGGCTCTACCTGGTCTACCAGCCCCAGCTGGACCTGGAGACGCAGGAACTGATCGGGCTGGAGGCGCTGCTGCGCTGGCGCACCGAGGACGGCCGTTTTGTGCCACCGGATCAGTTCATTCCGGTGGCCGAACGCTCCGGTCTGATGGCGCCGCTGGGCCAGTGGGTGCTGGGTTCGGCCTGCCGCATGATGCGCGACCTGCTGGACATGGGGCTGGCGCCACGGCGCATGGCCGTCAACGTGTCGGTGGTGCAGTTGCAGGACCAGGCCTTCGCCGACCATGTCGGCGAGGTGCTGGCGCAGACCCGGCTGCAGGGCGGCCACCTGGAGCTGGAGATCACCGAGTCGGTGGCGGTGCTGCCGACCGCCTACCTGGAGACCACGCTGGCGGGCTTGCGCGCCAGCGGCGTGTCGATCGCCATCGACGACTTCGGCACCGGCTACTCCTCGCTCAGTTACCTGGAGCGCCTGCCGCTGGACCGCATCAAGATCGACCGCACCTTCGTGCGCCAGATCACCGAGCCCAGGGGACCGCGCATCGCCGAGATGGTCACCCAGCTGGGCCGCAAGCTGGGCCTGCGGGTGCTGGCCGAAGGCATCGAGGATGCCGAGGTGTGGATCGCGCTGCGCTCCATGGGCTGCCACGAGGGGCAGGGCTACCACATTGCCCAGCCCATGGACCGGGACAGCTTGCTCAAGTGGCTGCGCCTGCGCGCCTCAGGTGCGACTTCGCCCCTGTCCGCCCACTGAAGGGACGTCCCGACCCATGTCTGCCCTGCCGCGCCGCGCCTTCATCGGCTCGCTTGCCGGAGTCGTGCTGGGCCTGTCGGCTTGTGCCCGGGCACCGATACGCATCGGCTTTGTGGGTGGCCTCACCGGGCGCACGGCCGACCTGGGCGTGGCCGGGCGCGACGGTGCCTTGCTGGCGCTGGAGCAGGCCAACGCGGCCGGTGGCGTGGACGGGCGGATGCTGGAACTGGTCACGGCGGATGACCAGCAGAACCCCGAACGGGCGGTCGATGCCTTCAAGCGCCTGCAAGACGCCGGCGTGTCCCTGGTGCTGGGCCCCATGACCAGCGCCATGGCCATGGTCATGGTGCCGATGGCCAATGCCGCGGGCCTGCTGCTGCTCTCGCCCACCGTGACCACCAGCGCCCTCACCGGGCTGGACGACCAGTTCTTCCGCGTCATTTCGTCAACCCGCGAATACGCCATCGCCAGCGCGCGCTACCACGCCCAGCGCGGCAAGCTCAGCCGGGTGGCGGCCATCCTGGACATGTCCAATGCGGCCTACACCGAACGCTGGCTGGCCGACTTCGAGCAGGCGTTCCAGCAGCTGGGCGGCGAGGTCATCACCCGCGCCGGTTACCGTTTCGAGCCAGGCATGGCCTTTGCCGAGGTGGCCCAGCGGGCGCTGGTCAACCAGCCCGATGGCCTGCTGCTGCTGACCGGGGCGGTGGACGCCGCCCAACTGCTGCAGCAGGTGCGCAAGCTGCGGCCGGCCTTGCCGGTGATGACCGCCGAATGGGCCGCCACCGAACAACTGCTCGCGCTGGCCGGCGCGGCGGCCGAGGGTGTGATGGCCGCCCAGTTCCTCGACCGCGACAACCAGGCGCCGGCCTACCTGGCACTGCTGAAAAATTTTCAGCAACGTTTCGGACGCGGCGTCGGTTTCGCCGAACTCGCCGGCTTCGATGCCATGGGCGTGGCCGTCCAGGCCCTGGCGGCGCAGGCCAACGGCGAAACACTCAAACAGACCCTGGTGCGTGTGCGCCGCTTTGACGGCGCCCAGCACCCGGTGGAATTCACCCCCCAGGGCGATGCCGTGCGCCAGACCTACCTGACCCGGGTGCGCAACGGCCGTTACGAGGTACAGGCTTGACCGTCGCGCGCCGCCCCTGGCGCTTGCGCAGCCTGCTGGTGGGCCAGTTCCTGGCCGCCATGGCGGTGGCCGCGCTGGCGCTGGCGCTGCTGATGCTGACCTGGCGGCTGCCGCTGGTGCAGGCACAGGCACGCCAGGAGCAGAGCCGGGTGGCCGATCTGGCCTTGCTCACGCTGGAGCAGGGGCTGGACAACACGCAGGGCCTGCTGCGCGCGCTGGCGGGCCTGCGGGGGGCCGTGCCCACCGGGGGTGGGCAAGACGACGCGCTGGCCATCACCACCCGCCAGTTGCTGACCGACGACAACCTGCTGGACGCGGTCTACCTGGTCGACCAGAACCTGAAGCTGCACCGCGTGTTCCTGCGCGCGGGTCTGGCCGCCCGGGCCGAGGAGTGGGTGGGCAACGACCTCAGCGGCATCGCCGTGGTGTCGGAGGCCCTGGCGAGCAAAACGCTGCTGTGGAGCGCGCAGTTCCTGTCGCCCGTGCAGGGCTTGCCGGTGGTGGCGGTGGCCTTGCCTTTCGAAGGCGGCGTGCTGTTGGGCGAGCTGTCGATGGAGCGGCTGGGGGCGCTGACCAACCGGCCCAACCAGCGTGACGGCCTGACCCTGCTGGCGGTGGACAGCCACGGCGAGCTGGTCTCGGCGCCCAGCCTGCGCCTGGTGCGCGAGCGCACCAACCTCATGAACCTGCCGCTGGTGCAGTCGGCCCTGGTGGGCGAGGAGGCCTTTGGCGGTTTCGAGTTCGACGGCAAGGCCTACAGCGGCACCACACGCCGCTCGGCCCGCCTGGGCTGGGGCCTGCTGGTGGCCTACCCGGTGGAGGTGGTGAACGCGGCCCGCAACGAGGCCGTGTTCATCCCGGTGGCCACCTTGTTCGTGGGCCTGATGGTGGGGGTGGTGATGTCGGGCTGGCTGGCTCGCCGCATCGACCGCGTGGTCCATGGCGTCACCCGCTTCGCGCAGGCGATCGCCGCCGGCCGCTACGACGGCGCGGTGCCCCGCAGCGGCATTGTCGAGCTGCAGCGGCTGGGCACCGATCTGCAGCAGGTGGCGTTGGCCATCGGCCAGCGCGAACGCCTGCTCGCCGAGCAGGACCGGCGTTTCCGCGAACTGGTGGAGAACACCGCCGACCTGGTGCTCGAACTCGACGCCCGTGGCCAGATCCTCTACCGCAACCGCAGCGCGCAGGAGGCGCTGGGCGGCGATGGCGTGGAGTTGGCGGGCTGCAACATCCTCGACCTGGTGGCGCCGCAGGACCGTGAGAAGGTCCGGCGCTTCCTGGCGGTCGGTGCCGATCTGCGCCGCAACACCTACCGGCAGGACCTGCGCATGCTGGACACCCGTGGCTCGGTGCGCGACATCGCCTGGAGTTCCAGCGTCGACCGCCGGGCCGACGGCACGCTGCTGGGCTACCGCTGCATCGGCATCGACGTGACGACACAGCGCGCCGCCGATGCGGCGGTGCGGCGCAGCGAGGAGCGGCTGCGCGCCATCATCGACAGCACACCCACGCTGGCGGTGCAATGGTTCGATGCCCAGGGCCGCGTGATCGAATGGAATCCGGCTTCCACCACCCTGTTCGGCTGGACCCGCGAGGAAGCCCTGGGCCGCACGCTGGGCGACATGATCTACAACCCCGCGCAGCAGGCCGAGTTCATGGCCGTGCTGGCCGAGGTCGAGCGCAGCGGCCAGCCGCACGGACCCTATGAAGGCGAGGTCCGGCACCGCGATGGCCACACGCGCTGGCTGTTGTCCACCACCATTCGCATCACGGGCGAGTCGCCACGCGGCGAACCCCAGCCGGTGTTTGTCTGCATGGACGTGGACATCACCGAGCGCAAGGTGGCCGAGGCCGGCCTGCGCGAACTCAACGCCCAGCTGGAGTCCCGCATCACCGAACGCACCCAGAGCCTGAGCATCGCCAACACCGAGCTGGCGCAGGCCCTGCAGACCGTGCAACTGGCGCAAGAGCGGCTGGTGGCCTCGCAGGACCGCCTGGTGCAGTCGGAGAAGCTGGCTTCGTTGGGCTCGCTGGTGGCCGGCGTGGCGCACGAACTCAACACGCCGATCGGCAACGGGCGCATGGCGGTGTCCACCGTGCGCGAGCGGGTGCGCGATTTCCGCCAGCGCATCGGAGGTGGTCTGCGCCGCTCCGATCTCGACGCCTTCGTGTCGCAGGTGGAGACCGGCGGCGACATCGCCCTGCGCAACCTGGAGCGTGCCAGCGAGCTGCTCAGCAGCTTCAAGCAGGTGGCGGTGGACCAGACCAGCGACCAACGGCGGCACTTCCAACTGCTGGAGGTGGTCGACGAAATCCTGCTCACGCTGCAGCCCACCTTCA
Organism: Hydrogenophaga sp. OTU3427; assembly: GCF_038440225.1. Classification (NCBI taxonomy): domain Bacteria; kingdom Pseudomonadati; phylum Pseudomonadota; class Betaproteobacteria; order Burkholderiales; family Comamonadaceae; genus Hydrogenophaga; species Hydrogenophaga sp. OTU3427. The sequence goes on from NZ_JASATI010000019.1 coordinate 87,217, forward strand.
AGCGCAGCACCCACGAGGTGGTGTGCGACGTGCCGGCGGACATCGCGCTCGACAGCTTCCCCGGCGCCATGGGGCAGGTGCTCACCAACCTGATCCAGAACGCCCACATCCATGGCCTGGACGGCCACGCGCACGGCCGCATCGACATCGTGGCGCGGGTGGAGCAGGACATGCTGCTGCTCAGCGTCGCCGACAACGGCGCGGGCATCCCCGAGTCGGCACGGCGCCATGTGTTCGACCCCTTCTTCACCACCAAGCTGGGGCAGGGCGGCAGCGGGCTGGGCCTGTCCATCGTGCGCAACATCGTGGCCGGCGCGCTGGGGGGCGGCATCGACTTCCGCAACCGCGCCGAGGGCGGGGTGGTGTTCGACGTGCGGGTGCCGCTGGTGGCGCCTGAGCACCGGGTGGCGTGAGCGGCAACGGAAATCCTGCAAAATGTCAATTGCCAGGGCGGTGGGGCGCTGCCGCTTCGCCGCGGGCCTTGCCGGCCTGACCAACACACCAACGAGAGACACGCCATGTTCCCTTCATCCTGGGTCCGGTCCGTTCGGACGGGTTTGCTGTTGCTGTGTGCCCTGGGCACGGTGCAGTTGTCTGCTGCCCAGACGCCGCCGGCCGCGAACCGGCTGGAGCGGGTGCTGGCGGCCAAGAAGGTGCGCGTGTGCATCTGGCCCGACTACTACGGTGTCAGCCTGCGCAGCCCACGCACCCAGCAACTGGCCGGCGTCGACGCCGACCTGGCGCAGGAGCTGGGCCGGGACCTGGGCGTGGCGGTGGAGTACGTGGACAGCTCCTTTGCCAAGCTGGTATCCGACGTCACCGGCGACCGCTGCGACCTGGCGATGTTCGCCGTCGGCGTGACACCGCAGCGCGCCGAGAAGCTGATGTTCACCCGTCCCACGCTGGCCAGCGACATCTACGCCATCACCACCCGCAGCAACCGCCGCATCAAGACCTGGGACGACATCGACAAGCCCGGCGTGGTGGTGGCCGTGATGAAGGGCACGCTTCACGAACCCGTGATGCGGGCCCGTTTGAAGGCGGCCACCCTGTTGGTGCTGGACACGCCGATGGCGCGCGAGCAGGAGGTCGAGTCCGGCCGGGCGGACGTCTTCATGACCGACTTCCCTTACAGCCGGCGCATGCTGGAGACCACCGACTGGGCGCGCCTGGTGGCCCCCACCAGCAGCTACCACATGACCGACTACGCCTACGCTGTCGCGCCGGGCGACGAGAAGTGGCTGGGCCGGGTGGAGCAGTTCGTGCGCGACATCAAGCGCGACGGCCGCCTGCTGCGCGCGGCCAGCCGCTACAAGCTCGAGTCCATCGCCGTGCTCAATTGATGGCCCGGTCGGCCACCGTCGACAACGCCGCGGCGCCGCGTGCCGCGCGTTACCTGTGGCTGGCCCAGGCGCTGCTGGCGCTGTTCCTCGCCACCGTGGTCGGTGCCGTCGCGTACGCGATCGTGCGTGACCACGACGTGCTACTGGCGCAGCAGCTGGAGCGGGCCCGAGGCAACGCGCTGATCTTCGAGGACGACACCACCCAGAGCCTGCAACTGGTGGAGAACACCCTGCGGGCCTTGCCCGAGGTGGTGGACGCGCCATTGGGCGAGGCGCCACCCGAGCAGCTCAACGACGTGTTGCGCCGCCTCAGGCACAGCCAGCCCTCGATGCGTTCGCTGTCGGTGCTCGACCAGGCTGGGCGTGTGCGGGCCAGCTCGCAGCCAGCCAACCTGGGACAGCAACTCGACCTGCAGGCGTTCCTGCCCGAGGATGCCGGGCGTGGCGAATCCTCGGTGTTGCGTGTCGGTCCGGTCTGGGAAGGGCGGGACCTGGCGGGCGGGCGGCCCACGCAGCCGGTGGCACCGGGCGACCCCCGCCAGCCCTACCTGGTGCCGCTGCTGCTGCGCCTGGGCGAGGGCGCGCAGGCGGTGTGGCTGCTGGCCGCCCTCAACCCGGACCACCTGCTGGGCCGCATGGACCGCTTCCACCGTGAGGACAGCGACCGCGTGCACGTGGCGCGCCTCGACGGCCGGGTTCTGATCACCACCGACGACGTGCCCAGCGGGCAGGACTATCCCTTCACCGAGCTGCTGACCCGCATCCACGCGGAGGAGATCGGCAGCGCCAGTGGTGCGCAGCTCACCGCTTTCCGCAGCTCGGCCAAGTACCCGGTGTTTGTCTCCGTGCAGGTCGACCGCGCCGCCGTGCTGGTCGACTGGCACCGGCGCGCCCTCACGCTGGGCCTGGCCACGCTGCTGGGCGTGGCGGCGGTGCTGAGCGGGTACGTCTGGATGATGCGCCGCATCCGCGAGGGCGAGCGCGCCGAGGCTCGGCAGCAGACCACCATCGTGCGGCTGTCGCAGGCCCTGGAGCAAAGCCCCAGCGGCATCCTGATCTTTGACGATCGGGGGCGCATCGAGTACTGCAACCGCTTCTTCTGCGAACTGACCGGCTGCGCCCCGGCGCAGGTGCTCGGCAACACGCCGCTGCTGTTCGATGGTGGCGACGAGGCGGCGCCACGTTTTGCCCAGATGCTGGGGGAGCTGCGCGTTGGCCAGATCTGGCGTGGCGAGGTGCTGCGCCGGCGCAGCGATGGCAGCACCTTCGTCGCCCAGGTGGTGGCCGCGCCCTTGCGCGACGTGTGGGGCCGGATCACCCATGGCGTGAGCATCGAGCACGACCTGAGCGAGGAAAAACGCACGCTGGCCGAGCTGGCCCAGGCACGCGACCGCGCCGAGGCCGCCACCCGCGCCAAGAGCGCCTTCCTGGCCAACATGAGCCACGAAATCCGCACGCCCATGAACGGCGTCATCGGCATCGTCAGCCTGCTGCTCGATGCCCACCTGGAGCCCGAGCAACGTGAACAGGCGCTGACGCTGCGCGAGAGCGCCGAATCGCTGCTGCACCTGATCGACGACATCCTGGACTTCTCCAAGGTCGAGGCAGGCAAGCTGGTGCTGTACCCGGCGCCCCTGCAGCCGGCCGAGCTGGCGCGGGTGTGCTGCAACCGGCTGCTCGTGACCGCGCAGGCCAAGGGCCTGGAGCTGCAGCTGGTGTTGGCGCCAGGGCTGCCCGAGACCGTGCTGGGCGACGCCAAGCGCCTGCAGCAGGTGCTGATCAACCTGATCGGCAACGCCATCAAGTTCACCGCGCGGGGTGCCGTGATCGTGCGGCTGGGGCCCACCCGGGCGGGGGCGCCGACCCGTTTCCCGGGCCTGCACGTGGAGGTGCAGGACAGCGGTATCGGCATCGATGGCGAGGCCCAGGCCCGGTTGTTCCAGCCTTTCTCGCAGGTTGACAGCTCCAGCTCGCGGGCCTTTGGTGGCACCGGGCTGGGCCTGTCCATCTGCCGCCAGCTGGTGGAGGCCATGGGCGGGCGCATCGGTGTGCGCAGCCGGGCCGGCGAGGGCGCGACCTTCTGGTTCGAGGTGCCACTGCCGCCGGCCCCCGCACCGGCACCCGCGCCGGGGGGGGGGGGCGGGGGCGCGCCCGGGCGCGCGGGGGGGGGGCGGGGGGGGGGGGGGGGGGGGGGGGGGGGGGGGGGGGGGGGCGGGGGGCCCGCGCCGGGGGGGGGTGGCCGCGGCGCCGCCCCGCCCGCGCGGGGCCGGCCGGCGACGCCGACATCGTGGCCTGCCTGGCCGGCGACACCAACC